>NZ_JADEXH010000061.1:0-26174 GCF_015207205.1 Sphaerospermopsis sp. LEGE 08334
ACTATTATCCAAGGCATAACCTAACCAACACTCAACGTAAAGACGGGTGTTCAAAACCGGATAATCATTTTTTGGCAAGGATTTGAGGATGTCTTTGACAATCTTGGGAAATGAATTTATAATCATGATCAAATCAATATTTTGATATAGCTTGCTCAAATTTTAATATATTTTGGGCTATTTTTATCACAGATTTCTTAACATTCAACACTTCTGGATTTTACCTAATGCTAAAACTAGAAAAAAGATTGATACAGAAGTTACAAGTTATAATCAAGAACATTTAATTATTTATACTGACGAAAATCAATCTAAACAAGTTTGGCAATGGGTAAAAAGAGAATCTGCAACTAAAACTAAAGTTAAAGAAACTACTTTTAATGTTACTCAGTCGGGAGAGTTATTAACTCAAAAATTAGAGGCGTTATTTATTGATTTTGCTGAGGAAGAAAATTTAACTTTAACAGATGTTACTCAACGTACTCAAAAAGCTTTTGATATTGAGAAAGTTACTAAAAAGTTTTTTGATGATTTTCAATTAGAACATCGGAAATTTGTTACTTTTATTCTGGGAATAGATAATATTAAAGATGCTAATTGGTATGCGTCGGTAATTTTAAACCGCTTGATGTTTATTTATTTTCTCCAGAAAAAGGGTTTTTTGGATGATGGTAATACTAATTATTTACAAGATAAGTTAAAGGTTAGTCAAAGTCAAGGTAAGGATTTATATTATTCAGAGTTTTTAACAACTTTGTTTTTTGATGGTTTTGGGAAAGCGGAAAAGTTTAGAAAGTCAGAAACTCCGGTTTTGATTGGTAAGATTAAATATATTAATGGTGGTTTGTTTTTACCTCATCAAATTGAGGAAAAATATCAGGGTAAAATTACTATTAGTGATGCTGGTTTTGAGGATATTTTTAAACTGTTTTCCGGTTATACTTGGCATTTAGATGATACACCAAGTGGTAAGGATGATGAAATTAACCCTGATGTTTTGGGGTATATTTTTGAGAAGTATATTAACCAAAAAGAGTTCGGCGCTTATTATACTAAACCGGAAATTACTAATTATCTTTGTGAACGTACTATTAATAAGTTTATTAGTGAGAAAATTGGTAATGTTCAGGTTTTGGAAAATCTCAATAATCAATTATGTCAGCAATTATTAGATGATATTTTACCCAACCTATCAATTTTAGATCCTGCTTGTGGTAGTGGTGCGTTTTTGGTTGCTGCTTTACAACATTTGATTAAGATTTATACTGCTATTTTTGATTTTATTGAAGTTTCAGGAAATGAGGAAAATAAAGCAAGATTAACTAAGATTAAAAATGATCATCCTTCGGTGGATTATTACATCAAAAAACGGGTAATTACTGACAATCTCTATGGTGTGGATATCATGGAGGAAGCGGTGGAAATTGCTAAGTTACGTTTGTTTTTAAGTTTGGTTGCTTCTGCGAAAACTGTTGATGATTTAGAACCTTTACCTAATGTTGATTTTAACATTATGTCAGGTAATTCTTTAATTGGTTTGATTCGGGTTGATGAAAGTCGTTTTGATAATGTGGGAGAATCTAAACAAGGTAATATTTTACAACAATTAAATTCTGACAATTATCAAGCTATTTTACAGGAGAAAAACGCAAGTATTAGGAAGTATAAGGAACACGCTTTTATTGTTGCAGATTTGGAAGGTACGGAACAGGAAGACAGGTTAGAATTTTTAAGGGAAAATATTAATCGTGTTAATCGTGAATCTTTGGTTAAGTTAAATCAGTTGTTGTTAGATGAGTTTGGCAATTTAAAGATTAAGTATGAGGAGGTACAGTTAAAGGGTAAACCTGTGAAACGACTTTTGAATATTGCGGATATGGAAGGGTTAAAACCTTTTCATTGGGGTTATCATTTTGATCAAATTATTGCTAGGGGTGGTTTTGATATTATTTTGGGTAATCCTCCTTGGGAGATTTTTAAACCTCAAGCTAAGGAATTTTTCGCAGAATTTAGCGATTTGGTGACTAAGAATAAGATGGATATTAAGACTTTTGAAAAACAACAAAAGCAGTTGTTAGAAAATCCTGAAGTTGCTGATGCTTGGTTAAAATATCAAAGTCAATATCCCCATGTAAGTTTATATTATCGCAGTGCGGAACAATATAAAAATCAGATTTCTGTGGTAAATGGGAAAAAACAAGGAACTGATATTAATTTATACAAGTTGTTTGTGGAACAATGTGTTAATTTGCTTTCTGAAAATGGAGAATGTGGTTTAGTTATTCCTAGCGGTATTTATACTGATTTGGGTACTAAGCAATTACGAGAAATGTTATTTTCTCAAACTAATATTACTGGTTTATTTTGTTTTGAAAATAAAAAGGGTATTTTTGAAGGTGTACACAAAAGTTTTAAGTTTGTAATTTTGACTTTTGAAAATGGTAAGCAAACTTTATCTTTTCCTGCGCGGTTTATGCGTCATGATGTGGAGGAGTTAAGGAGTTTTCCCGGTGATGATTGTATTAATATGTCTGTGGATTTAATTAAACAGTTATCTCCTGATTCTATTTCTATAATGGAGTTTAAAACTGATATAGATATTTTAATAGCTGAAAAAATGAGTCGGTTTCCTTTATTGGGGGAGGAAATTCAGGATAAGTGGAATTTAAAGTTAACTGCTGAATTTCACATGACTAATGATAGTTATTTGTTTAAAACTGAACCAGGAAAGGGAAGATTACCTTTATATGAAGGTAAAATGATTCATCAATTTAATCATAAGTTTGCTGAACCTCGATACTGGATAGACGAGGAAGAAGGAAGAAAAGCGGTATTGGGTAAAAATGGTGTTGATAAAGGACAAGTTTTAGATTATCAGTATTATCGGTTTGCTTATCGCGCAATTGCTAGAAATACAGATTCAAGAACTTTTATAGGTTCAATATTACCAAAAAATATTTATTGTGGACATTCATTAAATGTTTCATTACCTTATCAAAATAATAAATATCTTTTAATAATATGTTCTTTATTAAATAGTTTTTGTTTTGATTTTACTTTGCGTCAACAAGTAACGGCAAATTTAACAATGTTCTTTATTTACCAAACTCCCGTACCCAGAATAACAGAAAAAGACGAATATTTTAACGAAATAGTAGAACGTGCAGCAAAACTAATATGTACCACACCAGAATATGATGAATTAGCGAAAGAAGTAGGATTAGAAAGTCATAAAAACGGAGTTACAGAAGAGAGAGAAAGGGGAAAAATCCGCGCGGAATTAGATGGAATAATTGCCCATTTATATGGATTAACAGAAACCGAATTTAGTCATATATTGAGTACATTTCCCATAGTTGCAGAAGAGGTAAAAACCGCAGCATTAAACGCTTATCGGGAGATGGTTAAATAACGTCAAGGTTGGGGTTTAGGAAAACGTAGAGTTTTAGAATACTAAACCCCTAAAATATCAACACCTTTCCAAATTTATGAAATTGAATGGACTTTGATAATAGTATTAAAAAACTGCTATTTTCATCCTGAAAATCCTAAAATCCTGGACATCCTGATTCAGACAATTAATCAGAGATTTTCAAACCTTCTAAAACAGATTCTTTTGATTCATCATCTTCATCTAATTCATCTTCAATAAATAAAACAATTAATTTAACCCGACTTGGTTTATTAACTATTAAAGGAGTTTCTAAAGAGATATTACCATTTTCATCAATTTTTGCCATTATTTCTTGGGCTATCATATTTACTCACCTGTAATTACTACCATTATCTTACTATATTATAGTTATTGTTAAAGATTCCCGACTTCTTGAATAAATACGCATTTGTGGGGTTTCTTACCTCAACCCAACCTACAAACAATTAACAGAAAATATGTTATAATATAAACATTAAATAGGTAGGTTGGGTTGAACGAAGTTAAACCCAACTTAAACAAAGTTTTTAAATGTTGGGTTTCGTACCATTGCTTCGCAACGCTAACGCGAACAACCCAACCTACAATTAACTATAATTGATCTTATATTAAAAGTTGATTCCTTGCGATCGCAAAATTTCCTCTAAATATTCTACCCTTTTTCGTTCTTGATCTGCACGTTGTTTTTCTTCATCAGCACGTTGTTTTTCAAGTGCTACTTTTTCATCTCCTAGTAATAGAAGTTGTCCTTTTTCATCACACCATCTTAACCATTGATAGTTTTTTCCTTCAAATTCTCCTTCCCAAATAGTTAAACCTAAACCTAGTTCTTCTAACCAATTAGTAGATATTAATTGATAATTAACACCTTTTGATTGATAGATATAAAGATTTTGTTTTCCTAAATAATAGAAAGGATCAAAAACCACATAATAACCTACTCTCGCTTGAGAATAATCTTTTAATTTAGTTCCTAATTCATTTCCCACCTTATTAGAAACTATTTCAATAACTATTTCTGGAGATTTACCAAAATTCCAAGTAAAATAAGATTGATCTTTTTTCTCTGACCAATCTTCTGGTAAAGTAACTTCTAAACTTAACATGATATCAGGAACAAGGGGAGGTTTATTAGCTGCATAAAATAAACCTACATTAGCAGTAGCTAAAAATGGTTGATCAACATTAAAAGAACTATAAAGAGAAGAAACTAGCAAACGTTGTTGTTTTTCAGAAATTAAATTATCCACTGGTTCACCATCATCAATAATCACATTTGTTAAATCGGGAATAGCAGGTTTTTCAAAATCATCAGGACTAGGTTTACGGTTGCTAATTTCTGGGTTAATCTGTGGGGTTAAAGATTGAGTCATTATAGAATACTCCTGGGAGTAAGAGAGATCATATCTTATATTAATTATTATATCATTTGACTGGCAATAATGGTAAAATAAAGTTATAATCATTTACGTTAACTATATTATGCGTCGAGATACAATCTTTTATAAACTATTCCAACAATATCCATCTTTATTATTTGAACTGTTGGAACATCCCCCAGAAAATGCCCATTTTTAGTAAAAATTCAATCCATTTGTTTTGTTGGGTTTCGTACCATGCTTCGCAACGCTAACGCGAACAAACCAACCTACAAATAATTAACAGTAATTAACAGAAAATATGTTATAATATCAAAATTAGTAATAGGAGTAAAAACCATGACTATTAAAGAATTGATTATAGCAGAAATTGATCAATTACCGGAAGAGAATTTATATTATCTATATCAAATAATTCAAGAACTTAGAAAGATAAATCACAATCAAATCACAGCAAGCATATCTATTAATCGCAGTTTTTTAGATCAACAATATCAAATTATTACTGAAAAAATTACCAAACAATTTGATAGTGAATGGTTGAATACACTAGAAACTGAAGATGACATACTAGAAGCTGCTGTTGAATTAACTAAACATACAAGTGAAAAAAAGGGGATATTATCTAAGTTGAAAGAGATAAAAATTCAAGCACCCGAAGATTTTTATATCAATAGTGTCTCTCATTCTTATCATGATTTAGATTATCTTGCAGGAACATGGGAAGAAGAAGATGAAACAGAATTTTTAGCGAATACTCAACAATTTAATGAAATTGACAATAATATTTAATCTATCCCATCCTAAAAATCCTAAAATCCTGGATATCCTCATTCAGACAATCAATAAAATCTATAATACAATAACAAAACTATGCCACGCATTTTTGATAACATCAACGAACAACTATTAACCACCCTCAAAGAAAGTTTAAAGAATGCACATAAAGCGGATTTTTGTGTAGGTTATTTCAACCTGCGGGGATGGAAATTAATAGAAGAGGAAATAGAACAATTTACCGGAGGTGAAAATAATTGTTGTCGCTTATTAATTGGAATGCAAAAATTACCTAAAGATGAACTTACCCAAGTTTTAGGTTTAGGAATATCCCGCAAACCCATATCCCAAAGTGATACAATTAACCTGAAAAAACGCATAGTACAGGAATTTAGTCAACAATTAACTTTAGGTAAACCCAGTAATGATGATGAATGGGGTTTAAAAAGACTAAAAACCCAATTGCAAACTAAAAAAGTAGTAGTTAAATTATATCTCCGTCATCCCCTCCACGCTAAACTTTATTTAATTCCCCAAAATTATCATAATTTACCTGCTATTGGTTTTTTAGGAAGTAGTAATTTAACCTTTTCTGGTTTATCTTACCAAGGAGAATTAAACGTTGATATATTAGATCATGATGCAACCACTAAATTACAAACTTGGTTTAATGACAGATGGGAAGATAGATTTTGTTTAGATATTTCCGATGAATTAATAAAAATTATAGATGAAAGTTGGGCAACAGAAAAGCTAATTTTACCCTATTATGTTTATCTAAAAATGGCTTATCATCTATCTCAAGAAGCGCGAGATGGTTTAAGTCAATATGCAATACCCTATGATTTTCAATTATTCCCATTTCAAGCAGCAGCAGTACAAATTGCTGCCCATTATGTTAACCGTCGTGGTGGTGTAATGATTGGGGATGTGGTAGGATTAGGAAAAACTTTAGTAGGAACAGCAATTGCCAAAATTATTGAGGATGAACTGGGTATTAGTACCGTGATTATTTGTCCCAAAAATCTCGTAAATATGTGGGAAAAATATAAAGATGAATATGGTTTAGCAGCTAAGGTAGTTCCTATTAGTCAAGTTACCAAAATATTACCGACAATTCCCGCCCGTTTTCGGTTAGTATTAATAGATGAAAGTCATAATTTAAGAAATAGAGATGGACAACGTTATGCAGCAATTAAAGAATATATTGAACAAAGCGGAAGTCGTTGTATTTTATTAACTGCTACTCCCTATAATAAAAGTAATTTAGATTTATCATCACAGTTACGGTTGTTTATTCCTGAATCTAAAGATTTAGGTATTAAACCAGAAAATTTAATCAGAGAATTGGGGAATGAAAATGAATTTAAACGTAAATATCCACAAACAGAAGTGAGAACTTTAGCAGCATTTGAAAAAAGCGAATATTCAGAAGATTGGCAATTATTAATGAATCGTTATATGCTGAGAAGAACACGCAGTTTCATTAAAAATAATTATGCCGCAACTGATGAAATAGATGGCAGAAAATATTTACAATTTCCTGATGGATCTCGTTCTTATTTTCCTACCCGCATTCCTAAAACTGCCACTTTTACTATTAATAATGATGATGACTATGGGAAATTATACTCTAGTGAAGTGGTAGAAATTATCAATTCTCTATCTTTACCCCGTTATGGTTTAGGAAATTACACTTTAGATAAATATAAACAACCTCCCACAGCAACGGAACAACAAATTTTAAATGGTTTATCCCGTGGGGGAAGACGGTTAATGGGTTTTTGTCGCACGAATTTGTTTAAAAGATTAGAAAGTAGCGGTAATGCTTTTTTAGAATCTTTAGAACGTCACATTTTAAGAAATTATGTTTATATTCATGCGTTAGAAAATAAATTAGATATTCCCATTGGTACACAGGATGCGGAATTTTTAGAGACTGCAAATAATGATGAAGATGCGGATAATATTAATTCTACCCATTTAGATGTGGAAATAGCTGATGATGACAATGATGATCAGCATGATGAAGAAAATGATGAGGTAAATTTTGCTAGTTTAACCAGTAAAGAAGCAGAATATAAACGTCAAGCAAAGGTTATTTATGAACTTTACCAAAGCAGATATCAAAAACGTTTTAAATGGTTAAATTATCGGTTGTTTAAGTCTGAGTTGAAAAAACATCTTTTGGAAGATGCTAAAGCATTGTTAAAGTTATTAAATAACTGTTTAAATAACTGTGGAGAATGGAATTTTCATCAAGATCAAAAATTTCAAACTTTGCAAAAGTTACTCACAGAAATTCATCCTGATGAGAAAATCTTGATTTTTACTCAGTTTGCAGATACAGCGCGTTATTTACAGGAATGTCTAGGAAAAGCGCGTATTTCCCAAACTGCTTTAGTTACGGGTAAGGTAAATGATCCGACATCTTTAGTATATCGTTTTAGTCCCCAAAGTAATCAACAAAATATAAACCCGGAACAGGAAATTAGAATTTTAATTGCTACGGATGTTTTAAGTGAAGGTCAAAATTTACAAGATTGTCGGATTATTATTAATTATGACTTACCTTGGGCAATTATTCGCTTAATTCAAAGAGCAGGAAGGGTTGATAGAATAGGCCAAAAAGCATCAGAAATTCTCTGTTATTCTTTTTTACCTGCGGAGGGTGTGGAAAAATTAATTAATTTAAGGGGGAGACTGACAGAAAGATTAGTAGAAAATGCTAGTGTAGTGGGTACAGATGAGGCATTTTTTGAAGATGGTTTTTCCTATCAAGAAATACTGGATCTTTATCATGAAAAATCTGGTATTTTGGATGAAGTAGATGATGGAGAAGTTGATTTAACTTCGGAAGCTTTTCAAATTTGGAAAAATGCTATAGATGCTGATCCAAGTTTAGAGAAAATCATTAAAAATCTGCCCAATGTAATTTATTCTACTCGTTACCATGAAGGTACAAATTTAGATCCTCAAGGGGTGTTAATGTACCTGCGAACTGCTGAAGGTACGGATGCGTTAGCGTGGATAAATAAGGAAGGAAAAAGTGTTACTCAGTCGCAAATGAGAATCTTGAGAATGGCGAGATGTAACCGGGATACACCCCCCTTAAAAAGACATCCCCAACACCATGAAATTGTCGCTCAAGGGGCTGATTTACTGTTAGAACAGCAAAAAACATCTGGAGGACAATTAGGAAGTTCTAAGAGTGCTAGATATCGAACTTATTACCGTTTAGATAATTATATTAAAAAAACGGAAGCAAAAACACCGTTATTTACTTTAGGAGAAGATTGGCAGACTTTAAAAAAAGCGGTGCAGGAGATATATCATTATCCTTTGAAAGAAACGACGGTTGTTAAATTAAATCGGCAGTTAAAAAGTGGGATTAATGATGAACAATTAGCGACAATGATTGTATCTTTAAGAGATAATAATTCTTTGTGTATTATCCATCCTGAAGATGGACAACAGGAAGCGCAAATAATTTGCTCGTTGGGGTTATTTTGTGATTAGTCATTGGGCAGAAAATTTTAGATTTTAGATTTTAGATTTTAGATTGGGGTTGATAAAAACAATCCAAAATCCAAAATCCAAAATCCAAAATCCAAAATAAAAAACTCCTGCCCCATCACATTAAACCGAGTTCTCTTTGCAGTAAATTAATTGATTGAGAACCGATGTAGTTTTCACAACGAATGAGTTTAGGTGGACGAATTAGATCATCTGAGACTGTTTGCATTGCTGCTTGTGTTGTTGAGTAACTCACTGGATCTGTACAAAATATGATTTCGCAGCGTTTAACTATGGCGTTTAGTTTATAAGCATCCTTGGGTTGAGCAGTCATAACTAATAGTTCATCCCCCCGTAAACCGTGCAGGATGACTTCTGTGGCTCTGAGAATACCAGGACTGAGGCTAACTATACCAATACAGCTAGATTTGGGAAGGCTTTTAACTACATTGAGTTCTTTACTATAGTCATGAATATCTAGGGGAATAACGCGGACTGCTTTGGGTCCAGCGATCGCTTCTACTTCGCCGATAAAATAACGACTGGTGACTAATGTGGCCGATGTGGTTTGTTCTAAGACTGCGCCTAATTCTTCTGTTGTTACCAACTGGACGGGAATTTCTAGGGATTCTTCTAATTCATCTACCATTAATTCCCCAGCACCAAGATCCTGTAATGGTACTACTATCAAAACTCTGGCACTACAACGCAAACGCCAGTCAACTTCCGCTAAAAATAGCTCCCGTGCTTGATTGAGGGAACAACCTTGATTAAGTAATTCATCCAGTGTTTTTTGGACTGTTTTGTATGCTTCGGGGTATTGTTTCAGAATGGGAGATTGTAACCTACCACCACCCTCATGGCCTTGAGCGCGGACATAAATTCCTGAACCTGCTAGACTTTCGACAAATCCTTCGTCTTCCAACTGGCGGTAAACTTTACTAATAGTGTTACGATGTAATCCAGTTTGCATGGCTAACGCCCTGGTGCTGGGTAATTTATAACCGGGTGGATACTGACCAGAGGCGATCGCAAAGCGAATTTGATTAAATAGTTGGCTGGATGCGGGGATTTCGCTGTCTGGCTGAATTCGGAATTGAATCATTAACAATTCTCCTGATGATTGGTAGCTGCACTTAACTGTTTGTGTCTACTACCTGTTAAATATATGATTTATTTTGAATTTATCGGATCAGATAATTTTGATGAAAATTATTATGACAGAGCAAACAATAGACTCTACAAAAGTTAAACTTTCTCAAAATGATTGTCAAATTGATGCTTATTTAGCAAAACCAACATCACCAGGTATTTACGCCGGAATTGTGGTTTTACAGGAAATTTTTGGAATTAATGAGCATATTCGGGACGTGACAGAACGGATTGCTAAACTGGGGTATGTGGCGATCGCACCTGCTCTTTTTCAACGCCAAGCACCGGGTTTTGAAACGGGTTATACTCCTGAAGACATAGAAATCGGTAGAAAATACGCCTGGGAACAAACCACAGCTTCACAACTGTTGAGCGATATTCAAGCCGCTATTAATTATCTCAAAACTCAGCCCAATGTCAAAAAAGAGGGTTTTGGTTGTATTGGCTTTTGTTTTGGTGGTCATGTCGCCTACCTAGCTGCTACCCTCCCTGATATTCAAGCTACTGCTTCATTTTACGGTGCTGGGATCACCACCCGCACCCCTGGAGGCGGCAACCCTACTATTACCCGCACTCCAGAAATTTCCGGGACTGTTTACGCCTTTTTTGGGATGGATGATGCCAGTATACCCAAAGAACAGGTAAACGAAATTGAAGCAGCGTTACAAAAACACAACATTTCTCATGGCGTGTTTCGCTACGATGGATCTGATCACGGATTTTTCTGCGATCGCCGTGGTAGTTATAATCCTATAGCTGCGGCTGATGCTTGGCAACAAGTTCAACAACTTTTTGCCAATGTTCTAGGATGACAGGTGACAGGTGACAGGTGACAGGTGACAGGTGACAGGTGACAGGTGACAGGTGACAGTAAGAAGGCAAGAGGCAAGAGGCAAAAGTTTATTCTTCCCAATTACCCATTACCAATTACCCATTACCAATTACCCATTACCAATTACCAATTACCAATTACCCATTACCAATTACCACTTTTTCATAACAATTAATCTTCAAAAAACATGAATTCCGAATCAAAACTTTCTCAAACAGCCAACTCGTCTTTTTCAATGGACGATTTTGCCAAAGCACTGGAAAAACACGATTACCAATTTCAAAAAGGACAGGTTGTACATGGTAAGGTGTTTCAACTTGACCATGATGGTGCTTATGTTGATGTTGGTGGTAAGTCGTCTGCTTTTCTACCCCGCGATGAGGCTTCGTTGAGAGCAGTAACTGATTTATCGGAAGTGTTACCGATGAATGAGGAACTAGAGTTTTTGATTATCCGGGAACAAGATGCGGAAGGTCAAGTTACTCTTTCTCGCAAGCAGTTGGAAATTCAGCACATTTGGGAAAAATTAGCCCAAATGCAGGAAAGTTCCCAAACAGTACCAGTGCGGGTAATCGGTGTCAATAAAGGTGGTGTTAACGTTGAAGTTCTTTCTCTACGGGGTTTTATTCCGCGATCGCACCTAGCCGAACGTGATAACTTAGAAGCACTTAAAGGTCAAACTCTCACCGTTGGCTTTTTAGAAGTAGACCGCAATAACAAAAAACTCATCCTTTCCCAACGTTTAGCCGCTCGTTCTAGCAATTTCAGTTTATTAGAAATTGGTCAATTAGTAGAAGGCAAAGTTACCGGTATCAAACCTTTTGGTGTATTTGTAGATTTAGATGGTGTTAGCGCCTTACTACATATTAAACAAGTCAGCCAAAAATTTATTGACTCTTTAGAAAAAGTCTTTCAAATAGGTCAGCAAGTTAAAGCTGTAATTATTGACTTAGATGAAGGTAAAGGTCGAGTCGCTATTTCTACTAGAGTATTAGAAAACTACCCCGGTGAAGTTGTAGAAAATATGGCAGAAGTAATGACTTCAGCCGAAGCGCGTGCTAATCGGGCGGCAAATAAAGGAGAATAGGTGATTGGTGATTGGTGATTGGTGATTGGTGATTGGTGATTGGGTTATTAACTTCTCTTTCCTCTTCATCTCTCCACACCCCACCTCACAGGGGTAGGTTTTTAATATTATCTGTGAAGGGAGGACTAGGTAGACAAGGAGGGAAAGTAGACAAGGAAGATTTGATACGCACAATGGTATTTTGACGGACTGTTCTTGTTACCAAGAGAATCTGATTTTGTACGGTTTTCCTCCCTTGTCCAATTTCCGACATTAACAGTTTAGGTTTTGTAAAATAAAATGTTTCGCTTAATTATGCCAATAAATAGCATAGTTAATTACTAATTCTAATAATAACTACTATACAGTAATAATAATTCCAGTATGTGCAATCGCAAATCGTATTAGTGATTTTTTAACTGTCAGTGGAACTATCCGAGTTTGCACAAGTCTTTACTCACTACAACCTTATTATTACCTGTGTAAAGTAAAGTAACCCAAAAAAGTCTAAAAATATCATAGTTAATTCTGCGATCACGGTAAAATTTCTATAGTACATAAAGGATAAAACTCTCATTAACAACCATAAACCGCAAAATATTGAGGATATAAAATATGATTGCTTCTCCTGATTTTTACATCACACCAGCAGAATATTTAGCAATGGAAGAAAACAGCGCAGTTAAACATGAATATATTGATGGATATATTTATGCAATGGCGGGCGCATCTGATCCTCATGTTACTATAGCGGGGAATATATTCTCCTTACTGCGTAATCATGTTCGGGGTTCTGGTTGTCGGGTATATATTGCGGATATGAAAGCGAGAATAGAATCTTTAAACAGATTTTACTATCCTGATGTCATGGTAACTTGTGATGCACGAGATCAAGAAACTCCAGGTTATAAAAGATTTCCTTGTTTAATAATTGAAGTTTTATCTAATTCTACGGAAGGATTTGATAGAGGTGATAAATTTGCAGATTATCAAATATTGGAAACTTTACAAGAATACGTTTTAATTAATACGAAAAAACCTAGAATAGAATGTTTTAGACGCAATGAAGAAGGACTTTGGATTTTACAATCTTATGTAGGAGAAGAAACATCATTTCAATTACAAACTATCAATTTTACAGGAAAAATGACAGCAATTTATGAAGATGTAAATTTTACTCCTCTACAACAAGAAAGGACAGTTTAACTATTTAGTAGTTCATGAAAATATTCACTTGAATTACCTCGTTCCTAGTCTCCAGACTGGGAATGCTATCAGGGGTCTCTGACTCCCCCTAAACAAAAGGTAGAAACTTTTAAATTTCATTCCCATACAGAGTATGGGAACGAGGAAAATATAGAAATTTTATGATTATTCCTTCAAAAATGAAGAAACTTGTTCTTTTAAACGTTCACTAAATTTGTATTGTGTTATGTTAAAATATATGGTGTTAAAAACTCCATTCTCAAGTAGTGGATAAAGTAGAGAAAACTATGGTTGAGCAAGTTTTAATCAAGGATATTGATAATTGTGATATACCGGATGCCAACCTACTAATTACAGAAGATGATACACCAGTGGATAATCTTGCATCTGCCAAACAACAACGTTTATTAGTCGGTTCTTTATACAGTTCTTTAGAGAACCAAGTGTTTTTAGCTGAAGCTAATGTTGGAGTTTACCATACCTATGGTGAACCCGCTATAGTTCCTGATGTTTTTGTGAGTTTTGATGTCCAAACTCCTCAAAATTGGTGGGAAAAACAAAACCGTTGTTATCTAGTTTGGAAGTTTGGTAAAGTTCCAGAAGTAGCGATAGAAATAGTTTCTAACCAAGAAGGTGAGGAACTAGGTAAAAAGCTACAAATTTATGAAAAAATGCGGGTTTATCATTATGTTGTTTATGATCCTCATTTACACTTGGGAGATAAAGTTTTAACAGTTTATAATCTCAAAGCTAGAAGATATGTAGAAACTACAGATCATTGGTTAGAAGAAATTGGTTTAGGTGTAACTTTGTGGGAGGGAGAATTTGAAGGGAGAAATGACACTTGGTTACGTTGGTGTGATCACGATGGTAATGTGTTAATGACTGGTGATGAAAAAGCATTACAGGAAAAAAAACGGGCTGAAAATGCTGAACAACGCGCTCAATTATTAGCAGAAAGATTGAGAGCTTTAGGTGTAGATCCTGATAGTATGTTTTAAAAATTAGCTTCCACGCCCGCCTGGAAATTCATTTCCAGGCTAATAGCCAAAGTTTACTAAAGTAAACTATGGTAATTTAAGTAACTTCAAATTTAATTCCTTTAAAGTTGGATCATCCGGTTTAATAGTAATTGTATTAGGTTCAGAGGGTTTACCATTAACGCTTAATTGATATGTTCCTAATGGTAATTGTTCTAAATAGAAAACACCTGCACTATTTGTAATAGAATAAACTGATGATTTATTATTAGAATTAATTGCTTCAACTCTAGCACCAGCAATAGGTTTTCCTTGGGAGTCTGTCACAGTACCAGCTAAAGTATAGGAAGGTTGCAGGGGAATAAGAATAGGTGTATAACTTCCCTCCACTACTTTCACAGCAAAGGTACTAATTGCAGGTTGGAAGTCAGGAGGAAAACCAGCAGGTTCTAAGTCTACACGATAAGTTCCAGGAGAAACGCGCATGATAAATCTATCCTTTTTAATCTCAAGTTGCGAAGGTTTCACAACTTCATTATTAACAATTAAAAACTCTGAATTATCATTATATATTTCTTCATTATTATCCTGTTTTCCATTAATATTACGATCTAAAAATGGAATAATTAATAAACCTCCTTCAGTACGGAAACGTTGGATTTGTCTATCACCTGGAATTATCCCCTGTTGAAAACCTAAACTAGAAACAAGTTGAATACTCAAACTACTTTGATCAGAATTTAAAGAAATTCCTTCATAACGTCCCTGTAACAAAATACCTGGTAAAATAGTTGTTCCCAGCGTTCCATAAAATCCTGTTCCTGAAGAACCAATTCTATAACCTAACTCACCTTGCAAAAAATTCTCACCGTATCTAGTTTGCATAGGAGAAGTATAACGCCAATATGCAGTTAGCAAATTAGCATTTTGAGAAAAACTGAGCGTTTCATAGTTAAAAATTAAAGACTGATAAGGATTAAATAAATATGATAGTTGGGAAGAAGTGCTAGTCTGATTACCACGATGATTAAAAGACAATTTTCCCAAAGTTTGATTTAAACTCCAGCTTAATCGAGCATTTGTATCAACATTCACTAGAGCAGAAGTAGAAGAATTACCACTACTAGAAGAATAGTCTAAACCAAAATTTTTATCTTTGCCTAAATCTCCACTACTATAAAATCTAAATTGATTTGATATCTTGAAATCAAGAGTATAGCGAGTAGATTTTAAATCATTACTTAATGTAGCATAAACATTAGGAGAACCATCCCAAATTAGATTGGTATTAAGCTGAATATTATCTCCCATTAAACCAGAAACGGTAACTCGGAAAGGAGACTTTTGCGGCTGATAAAAAATCTCTGTTAATCCTTGAAAAGATGAGTCAAATACACCACCGAAACCTACAGTTAAATCCTTTGTTAATCCCCATCTTTGACTTATTCCTCCACTAAATTGGGTAAACTCTCCCAGAAAATCATTATTATTTAAACTTCGTTTCCATCCTCCAGAAACAATTAATGCTGATGTTCCTACAGACAGTTGTTCAGGTAATAAATTAAAACGAGCATCTTGAACTTGAGGTTGAGTAGTGAGAACACCACCAGGATATAATAAAACTTGATAATTTGTGCCTATTTGTCTACCCACAGGAATATTATCAAATCGGTAATTTCCTGAAGCATCAACTAACTGTTCGGCAATTACATCAGGGTTATAAAAACCTTTAACAAGACGTGCTAAAGTTCCCGGTGTAGCACGGCCTGTCACTGTTCCAGAAATCCGCTCTGGTTGTAATCTTTGACTAGGGGTTGCACCACCACTTCCATAAGCAGGAAAGGGAGTAAAACCTTGACGTTGAATAGTAGTAAATCCCCAAAAATCACCCCCACTTTGACTCGGCCAAAAAGTTGGTTGTGAACCTAGATAATAATCGCTATTATCTGTTTGCTTGAGTATTTGTAATTCTGATAATTGCCAAGTTTTGCTATCTGTGACATCACTTTGATTTAGCCGCACAAACCAACTACTATCAAAGATTGTCCCCACAGCTGATAAAGTACCTTGATTTTTTAAATCTGAAGTGCTTGTACCACTCAAATTAGCCCTTTGTTCCACCATACTCAATGTGAAATTTGGACTAGAAATTTTTGGCATTCCCGTTAATATAACAGGCTTTTTTTCGATATTGTTACTATTAGTAGGTTTTACTTCAGGAACATCAAAAACAATAGCATATTCCCGCCAATCAAATTTAGATTCGATGCCAAAAATATCTTTAATTTCTTTGGTGGAAACCACTAATCCTAATTCTGGATCATTATGCAGTTTATTAGTATCAAAACGAATAACTTTAAAATAAGAGCGTAACTCAACTTCATGTTCTGATATTCTTTTAGAACTAAACTTTAATGCTTGTAAAACATCATCATAAGGAATTAACCAATTTTCAAAATTAATCGCTTCTTTATCTGTAACTTTACCCCGCACTAACACCCCATCTCTAACATTGCGTTTTCCGACATTTAAACCAATAATAGAAGTTGTGAAATTATCATCTTTTAGTGGTGTTGAATTTGTTTGAGTTAAAAAAATCGGCAATTTTTCATCTACAAAATATTCCGGTTGTGAAATATTTTTAAGCTGAGTTTTTATGAGTATTTGCTTTTCGCTAATTTCCTCATTTGAAGAAATTTGATTAGGTACTTCTGCTGCTAAAATTAAAGTATTTTTATCAAAAAAACTACAACTAAATAAATTGAAAAAGCAAAGTATTTTTAGATAATTATTAATATTTAACCGCAATATTAAACTATGCAAAATTAAGAAGAAAAGGCGGGTTTTTATCTGTATATTTACAATTAAAAATCGCCTTTATTAATAAAATTTTAGGGAACAATAAATTTGACACTAAAAGGAATTTTATTAGTCCGGTTGACACCCCATCCTAAACTACCAGAAAGTTGATATTCTCCCGGTTCTAATTGAATTTTATTAGCAGCAGTAGAATAATCAATAGCCAGATATCTTTGTCCTTCAGTAATTACTGTTGTATCCATACTTCTACCACTATAAATTTGTTTATCTCCCTTTTTAATATTCCATTCTCCCTGAAGAATTGCACTAGCTTTGCCAGTATTCTTAACTAGGAGTTGAAGTTGCTGAGATTTAGCATTATATCTAGAATTCACCACACTCAAATTATGGGAAATATTGCCTTTGCGAACATAAACAGCTACTCCCACTCTGGGAACAATTGCTGTTTTTAAAATGACACTATTATTTGCACCTTGTTCTTCCTGAATAGTCGCTTCCAAATTTTCTGTGAACAACATCGCCCGATATTCACCATCAGGTAAACTGGGAGGAAACCTCACAATAAAACGAATCCGACGATTATCTGAACCAGGGATTTGCAGTTCTCGTGGTGAAAATTGCAAATAGGGAGTTAAATCTAAAGGACTGGAATCAACAAGTTTAAATCCTGTTTCTACATCATAGGTAAAAGGTAGACTATAAACACGGGCGCGAAACTCTTTAGCATCTCCATTTGTTACCGTAATTGTTCCTTGTGCTTGTCCCCGTTTAACTTCGGTTTCAATTACCAAGGGAGAAATAGCAATATCAGCTTTAGCAGCATTTCCCCATAATAAAAAGGTAGATAAGAAAACACTACTCAAGGAGTATAGAATTAGTTGCTTAGAAGGAATTTTCATACTTAATTTTTATCAAAGAGAAAAATGTGAAATATCATAAAACAAGGATTGGAGCTTAAATCCAGGTATCCAATCCTTGCAAAAAACAAGATAACTAAAGGGAGTTTTTGAAAATCCTACTTTTATTCATAAATTAGGCTTTTTATGGACTCTGTTCTAGTTAGGAGTAGCGGTAACAGTAACTTTATAGCTATAGGTTCCAGGCACAACATTACCATCCGCACCTATGTCCCCAGCATTCATAGCGATCTTAAAATTATAAGTTGTGCTAGAATTAATGGTGCCAGGAGTAGTAGGATAGCCTGGCCATAAGTTACTATCGCCAATGAAATTGCTTGTGATCACGGAATTGCCTGCTGGATCGTAAAGCAAAGCTTGCCTATCCGCATCAGAAAAATTATCAGGTGCTGACACCTTCACGGGAGCTGATATACTTACCGAAGCACTAGCATTACAAGTAAGACTTGTTGCACCTGCAGTACCCAGATTGAAACCTGATACACTGCCATTACTAGCCTCTACCAAATCTTTTGAGAGGCTAGAAGCTAAGGAACCACTTGTAGTTCCAGTAAAGGTGCAAGTCGTTGGGATAGTACCATTAAAATCAACTTCAGCAGTTTGAGCTTGGGCTTTGGGGCTAAAAGCAACAGCACTGAGAGCAGCAACACCACCAACTAAAGCAAGACGACGAAGATTTTTCACTGTTAATATCAAGAGTAGGTTTTTTATCCTTTCATTAGTTAGACGTTTACCGATGCCAAATTGTGAATTATTTAACTGGATAAATTTCTCAAGCATTTTTGCTAGTTGCTCTAATGTTTGTTTAATGGGTTTGATTATTGACTAGAGTACGTATTTGCTACTCCTATTTAAAGTTACTACCATTTTCTGCTGTGTGAAAGTCGGAAAAGTCGGATATTCAGGTCGGATCAGGTCGGAATTTATTCCGTATGAAAACGAGAAAATAAAGAATAACGAACCACTCCAGACACAGAGAACACAGAGAAATAAAATAAAAATAGTCGGTTAAAACAGATAAAGCTGTCATTTCCGCTTCACGGGAAGAGAAAGTTTCAAATTCTAAAACCGGTTCTCCCCACAGTTCAGGAATAGGGTTTGGTGAAAATTCAGGTTTTCTAGTAATAGTAATTGGTTTACCAACTCGGCGAAAATCTCCTTTGACTTCATAACCAATTCTATGCCAATCTTCTTTATTTGTAATTCCTGTTAACATTCCTTCAGGACGTAATAAACCCATTCCCATTGCATGAGCAGCAGTAAGAATTTGTCCGGGTGTGCGATAACAACGACGCATGACTTCTGAACGTTTAATACCTCCAGAATATAGGGGTTGTTTATTCAATAAATTACTTAATTTTTCCCCACATACTTCTTTCGTAGGGGTTTAGCATTGCTAAACCTCTACAACCTATATTAATTATTGTATATCAAGTTAATTTAAGGTAACTTCAAATTTAATTCTTTTAACCTGGAATCATCTGCATTTATTGTCACTGTATTAGGTTCAGCAGGTTTACCATTAATTATTAATTGATATGTTCCTAATGGTAATTGTTCTAAATAGAAAACACCTGCACTATTTGTAATAGAATAAACTGATGATTTATTATTAGAATTAATTGCTTCAACTCTAGCACCAGCAATAGGTTTTCCTTGGGAGTCTGTCACAGTTCCCGCTAAAGTATAGGAAGCAATAAAAGGTATGGAAACATTTGTATAACTACCTGCAACTACTTCTATTGCAGAAGAAACTTGAGTAGGTTTATAATCGAGAGGATATCCCGCAGGATCTAAATCTAGACGATAAATACCAGGTTCAAGTCTGATAAATACACCTTGTTTTGTAATATTTGAATTGTTAAAATTGAGCTTTTTATTATTCAACATTAATAATAATTCTGTATCTTCAGTATAAATCTCTTCATTATTATCTCTAATACCATTATTATTCTTATCTAAAAATGACTGAATAAAAATTCCTCCCTCAGTGCGTAAACGTTCAAATCTTGTATCTCCAGGGCTAAAAATAGGACTAAAATTAACTGCTGAACCAATTTCAATCCGATAAGAAGCACTATCAGAAGTTAAAGAAACACCATCATAACGTAAACGTAAAGACAAACCAGGAATAACAACAGTAGAAACAGAAGCTAAAAAACCATTACCTTGAGAACCCATACCATAACCTAAATCAAAATCCCATATAGAACGTTGTTTAGTTTGACTATATGGTGATTGATATTTCCATTTTAAGGTGAGTAAATCATTATTTAGATTCTTAAAATTATTAGTTTCATAACCTAAAGTTAAAGACTCATTTCCTGGGGAATTAAAAATATCACCATCATAATTTAACTGTAATCCTAAACCAGTAGAATTTGATCTAGTTGATACGTTAAATTTCCACCAACGAGCGTTAGACAATAAATCTAATTGTCCTTTATTATCTATTTTTAAAGTGGAATAAGTAAATATATTGCCAAAATTTTGATTAAGATTAAAACCCACATTAATAATATCATTGTTATTGTTACCACTACTGCTAATATTTAAACCTTTAGCTACATTCCAGTTAAAATTAAAACTTTCAAATAGTTCATTACTAGATAAATTTAGACTTAATTTAGGAGAAGGTCTAAATTCAATATTAGCATTATACTTAAATTTATCCGGTGTTTGTAAAGCTGATACTGCTAATTTCAAGGGAAAATTATTAGGTTGATAAAATATATCAAATAAACCTAATAAACTTCGATCATAAACAATACCAGCACCCAAAGTTAAAGCATCAGAAACACCATAACGATAACCAACTCCTCCGCGAATATCAGTTAAATCACCAAATAATTCATTACTTGTTGTTTGTCTACTCAAACCACCGGATACAATTAAACTTGATGTACCTTTAGTTAACTGTCCAGGAAGATTTAAAAATATTGGTTGTTGTTCAATAGGGGTACTTGCTAACTGTCCATTTGCATATAATAAAACTCGATAATTTCCCCCATTACTACCAACAGGAATATTATCAAAACGATAAACTCCTGTAGAATCAACTAATACCTGTCCCCAAATGGTATTATTACCACCAGAAACTAATTGTACTAAAGTTCCCGGTTTTGCTGCTCCTTCAATAATCCGATTAATAGTATTACTTTGTAAACGTTGAGCCGGAAAATAAGTGTTACCATTAAGATTATCTGGTTTAAAACCAAATCTTTTAATAGTAGTAAAACCCCAATAATCTCCCCTACCTTGACTTTGCCAAAAAGTGGGTTGAGAACCGATAATATAATCGTTAAACTCACCAGGTTTAAAATATTGTGCTTCTTGAATTTTCCAAGTTGTATTATCCAGTAAATCTGGTTGATTAATTTTTAATAACCAACTTCCTCCTAAGATTGTTCCAATGGTTGTTAAATTTCCTTGGGTAGTTAATTGATTACTATTATCACTCCCATTAATATTAACTTGTTGTGCAAAATTGGAAAATGTCAAATCAGAAGATTTAACAACGGGTAAACCTTCTAATATTACTGGAGGTTCTAAAATACGATTTTTTTTACCTTGTGAATTTAACCAAGGAGGCTCAAATATAATTGAATAATCTACGATATCAAATTGTGATTTAACTCCTAATAATTCCTCAATTTTAGCAATAGATATCACTGTCCCTAATTCGGGATCTGTAGTTAATTCATTGGGGTTAATGCGTTTAATTAAACCCACTCCAGTTATTTCTATTTGTCCATCAGGTAAATTAGTGACAGTTAAATTTAATGCTGTAGTTACATCTTTAAATGTCACTAACCAATCACTAAAATTAACCGCTTTTGCTCCATCTTCATAACCCCTGACAAAAGCAGATTCTAAAATATTGCGCTTACCAATATTAATTCCTACTGGTAATACAACAAATTGGGGTGATTTTTCTTCTGATTTTTTGTTAGAAGAATCAGGAGATTGACTAATTTTATTAGTTAAATTATTAATATAATTTTGAGATGTATACAACTTATGCAAGATTGGACTCAAACCCTTATTATTCTGTAGGGGTAATTCATGAATTACCCCTACTTGCCTTGTGTTTTGTCTAAGTTCTGTCAAAGAAGAACTAAAAGTTGGTGTTTGATTACTTTCTAGTTCAGGGGAAGATGAGAGAAATTTAACTTCATTAATAGCATGATTAACAATCTGTTCATATAAAGTTAAAGCAGCTTGTTCATAGGAATTAATAAGTAAAAAAACAGGGATCACAAAAATTAAAAGACCAGGAGTTTTTGAGCAGTTAGTTTCTAATAACTTGGGTGGGTTTTGTTTATTTTATTATATCTTGTGGGGATACAGTGAAATTAAAATTAAACGGTAAATTTTCTGCCTTTTTAGCATTCCAATATAGTTTTCCTGACAGTTGGTAATTACCAGGTGTCAAGGTTTTTCCTTGGGGAGGATAGGATATTTGAATATACCTTTCACCTTTAGCAATCATAGTAGTTTCTTCTACTTTACCAGAATTAACTATTTTTCCATTTTGACTTAAATTCCACTCAGTTTTAGCGCGAGTTGTAGCTTCACCTGTATTATTAACTAATAATCTAATCTGCTTTTTATTTCCATCGTAAAATGCTTTTTCTACTCCCAGTTTGGGAACAAAATTACCATTAATTACATATATTGTTGCTGCTATATTGACAGAAATAGAAACCTGATTTTCTGCATTAGCGTCTGAATTAGAACTATTATCTTCAAGTTCTTCCACAGAAAACATAGCTCTATATTCTCCCTGGGGTAAACTAGGAAGTAACCTAGCATTAAACCGAATTGAACGTTTTTGTCCCGCTGCAATCACTAATTCACGGGGAGAAAATGTTAAATAGGGTGTTAAGTCGTTGGGACTAGTTGTTAAAACTTGCAGTCCTTCTCGATTATAAGTGAAGGGTGACAAGGAAACTCTAGCTCGATAGGATTTATTAGAATTATTAAAAATGTTAATCACTCCCCTAGCTTGTCCTGATTCTGCTTGACGTTGAATCGTTAAAGGGAAGACAGATAATTGACCGTAGGCTACCATAGGAGTAAAACCAAGGGTAAACCCACACAATAAGGGCAGAATTTTCGCAATTGTTCTTTTCATATTTTTCATATTTTTCAAACATCAAAACTGAGTTTTGGATACGTGGATTGTCATATATTTTAGTGATAGTTAGGGCTTGCTGAATAAATCTGAAAACTTTACAGGTAAAGGGTTTCTCCGAAAATTAAATATGCATCATCTGAAACTCTTGGTAGGGACAATTCATGAATTGTCCCTACATCTTTTCCGCAGATGTCTATTTTATCATTTTACCCCACTCTCACTGGCAAGTATAGGGGACTTTTTACCAACCAGATACCGGACTTATTAGAGAACTTCGGTATCTTAAACAACCACAAAACTACTGGTAGATAAAGTACCCTTGTATCCCGTGATGTCCACAATGGCATCACTAAGAGCATCAAAACCAGCAGTTCCATCATTAATAGCTACATAGCTCTTTGACCCTATGGTAAATAGTGCAGCCGCATTAGCACCAAAATTAGTAGTAGTTAATTTACTACCAATGGCTGTGGCATTGAGTCCGCTAACTACACCTACATTATTAAACACAGACCGAGCAGTGTTAACTACAAAACTGTCACTCTCTGTATCATTATTAAAATCCTTGATGCTATCAATTCCACCTAATAAGGAATCGGTTAAGTTGGTATAAACAAACCTGTCATTATCTAAACCTCCTGTTAATGTATCCGCACCTAGTCCACCAATTAAGGTATCATTTCCTCTAGAAGCTCTGATAATATCATTACCAGCAGCACCATCGAGAATGTTATCTTTGGTATTATCTGTAATGGTATTATTCAGGGTATTACCTGTACCATTAATATTGCCAGCTATTTCTTGTAAAGCCAGGTCTTCTACATTGTCAGTGAGTGTGTAATTGATGGTGGTGAAAACTTTATCTGTACCTTCATTGGCATATTCTATCACACTGTCACCAGCATTATCAACCCAGTACCAATCATTATCAGTTCCTCCAGTCATGGTGTCAGCACCAATACCACCCATTAAGGTATCATTACCAGCACCACCAAAAAGGCTATCAGCACCAGCACCGCCGTTGAGAACATTATTACCACTGTTACCTAAGATAGCATTATTGAGGCTGTTTCCAGTGCCGTTAATGTTCGCACTTCCTGTTAAAATCAGGTCTAGTTGGCTTTCGTCAACGTTGCTGACGGTAATAGCTACGGCTTGTGTGGTGTTTAATGTACCATCACTAGCGATAACGTTGATGTCATAAACGTTGTTTCCACCGTTGTCACTAGGTGCTTCAAAGTTAGGAGCGGTTTTGAAGGTGACAGTGCCGTTGGTGATGTTAAAGAGGTTACTATCAGTACCAGATAAACTGTAGGTGAGGGTTGTACCTGCATCTACATCTGTAGCGGTGGCGGTGTAAACTGTGCCTGTGCCGTTTTCGGCAAAGGTGGCGGTAGCAGCACTGGTAATAACTGGGGCTTCGTCAACGTTGCTGACGGTAATAGCTACAGCTTGTGTGGCGGTTAATGTACCATCACTAGCGATAACGTTGATGTCATAAACGTTGTTTGCACCGCTATCGGTAGGTGCTTCAAAGTTAGGAGCGGTTTTGAAGGTGACAACGCCGTTGTTGATGTCAAAGAGGTTAGCATCAGTACCGGATAAACTGTAGGTGAGGGTTGTATCTGCATCTACATCTGTAGCGGTGGTGGTGTAAACTGTGCCTGTACCGTTTTCGGCAAAGGTGGTGGTGTTAGCACTGGTAATAACTGGGGCTTCGTTAACGTTGCTGACACCAATGGTTAATTCTTTCTCAAAGGATAACCCACCCTGGTCTGTGGTTCTGACTCTAATGCTGTAACTGTTTTTGGTTTCATAGTTAAATGCAGCATTGGTTTTCAGTTCATTTCCAGCAATGGTGAAGGAACTGTTATCAGTGTCTCCTGTGCCGCTAACTAAACTATAGGTAAATGTGTTTCCTGTATCTGGGTCTGTAGTGGTGAAATTACCAATTACCGTACCAATAATTTGGTTTTCCGCAAATGTGGTACTGGAGAGTGTGAGGTTGGTAGGAGTTTGGTTAAAGTTAGCTGTGAAGTATTTCAGGGTACCGTCATTTACTCCCACCACCGCATCCAGGTCTCCATCCCCGTCTATATCGGCTAAGGTGGGGGTGCTGGAATTCCCCACATTAATGCCATCGAAGGGGTTGGCTGTTCCTGTTTGTTCTGTGTAGATGGGGTTGGTGGCTGTACCTGTGTTTTTGTAGTAATTCAGGATACCTTCAAATTCTCCCACCACCGCATCCAGGTCTCCATCCCCGTCTATATCGGCAAAGGTGGGGGTGCTGGCATACCCCACATCAATGCCATTGAAGGGGTTGGCTGTTCCTGTTTGTTCTGTGTAGACGGGGTTGGTGGCTGTTCCTGTGTTTTTGTAGTAATTCAGGCTACCGAAACATTCTCCCACCACCGCATCCAGGTCTCCATCCCCGTCTATATCGGCAAAGGTGGGGGTGCTGGAACTCCCCACATTAATGCCATCGAAGGGGTTGGCTGTTCCTGTTTGTTCTGTGTAGATGGGGTTGGTGGCTGTACCTGTGTTTTTGTAGTAACTCAGGAAACCATCCCAATCTCCCACCACCGCATCCAGGTCGCCATCCCCGTCTATATCGGCAAAGGTGGGGGTGCTGTAATCCCCCACATTAATGCCATTGAAGGGGTTGGCTGTTCCTGTTTGTTCGGTGTAGATGGGGTTGGTGGCTGTGCCTGTGTTTTTGTAGTAATTCAGGAAACCATCCCATTCTCCCACCACCGCATCCAGGTCGCCATCCCCGTCTATATCGGCAAAGGTGGGGGTGCTGCGATTCCCCACATCAATGCTGCCATCGAAGGGGTTGGCTGTTCCTGTTTGTTCTGTGTAGCTGGGGGTAACAGGAACTTCTGTGTTGTTGTAGTATTTCAGGGTACCGAAACCTTCTCCCACCACCGCATCCAGGTCTCCATCCCCGTCTATA
>NZ_JADEXH010000062.1:0-25351 GCF_015207205.1 Sphaerospermopsis sp. LEGE 08334
GGGTGACTAGGGACTGGGGACTGGGAGGATGAATAACCCAATACCAATGACCAATGACTAATGACTAATAACTAATAACTAAAATCAGCTTTTCTAGATAAAAATTAGTCGAGTCTGAAACTATGATTACAGATTTTAGTGAAGTTTGAATGAATTATATATAAATAAGTGAAATCGCTTAACCGATCCTTCACAAACTCACTCAAGCTAGGTAATTGTTAATTGGTGATTCAATTTTAGATTTTAGATTGTATTGAGATTTTATTTCACTGACTACAATCTCAACAATCTCCACACTAAACACTAAAATTTCCTTAACCAGTCAGTTCCCAGCACCAATAAATTATCCCATTAATTACTGTATCTTTTGTGAAAAAAATCGCATTTTTTCTTGATGTAAATTTTACATTTCTTTACTATAGCTCTTGGCATCTATGGTTCAAACTAAGCGGCACTATCACGGAGAAATGTCTAAATTAGAGATTTCGCTTGCTTTTTTGAGTTTTGGTTTGTTGAATGGATAATCAAAATAGAGGAATAAACAGTTGACAACATGATTAATAACAACTATTTACCGTAATTTGAGGAGCAATGAGTAGAAGTTCTAAATATGGCAAAACAATGATTGAGGTGATATATTTGCTAATATTAAGTTATTGTTTGAAAAAATAGTGGCAATATTATATAATTACCTGGCTTTACAGCAGCAACTAACCAACAAAACTGTTTAATAATTTGTTTTTTAATTCCTATGAATCTAGAGAATAAAACTTCAAAAACCTTTGCCCTGACTACACCTCTCTACTATGTAAACGATGTTCCCCATATTGGTAGTGCGTACACTACAATGGCAGCAGATGTAGTAGCCAGATTTCAACGCTTGTTAGGAAATCAGGTACTGCTGATTACGGGTACAGATGAACATGGGCAAAAAATTCAAAGGTCAGCAGCAAGTTTAGAAAAACCACCACAGGAATTTTGTGATCAAATTGTACCCAGTTTCATCAACTTGTGGCAGGTGCTGAATATTCAATATGATCGCTTTAGTCGCACTACCGCTTTAAATCACCAGGCAATTGTTAAAGAATTTTTCCAAAGAGTTTGGGAAAATGGCGACATTTATCAAGGACAACAACAAGGCTGGTACTGTGTATCCTGCGAAGAATTTAAAGAAGAACGTGATTTGTTAGACGGTAAACGTTGCCCTATTCATACTACCAAAGAAGTAGAGTGGCGAGACGAGCAAAATTACTTTTTCCGTTTATCCAAGTATCAAACCCAGCTAGAGGAATTTTACCAGTCTAGGCCAGATTTTATTCAACCTGCCAGTCGCCGTAATGAAGTCCTCAGTTTTGTCAGTCAAGGTTTACAGGATTTTTCCATTTCGCGGGTAAATCTTGATTGGGGTTTTCCTGTACCTGTAGATCCTAAACATACCCTTTATGTGTGGTTTGATGCTCTGCTGGGTTATGTAACCGCATTATTAGAACCAGATGCAGAACCAACTTTAGCGAATGCTTTAGAAAAATGGTGGCCGATCAATCTGCACTTAATTGGTAAAGATATATTGCGGTTTCATGCAGTGTACTGGCCAGCAATGCTGATGTCAGCTGGTTTACCTTTGCCTGAGCGAGTATTTGGACATGGATTTTTGACTAAAGATGGTCAAAAAATGGGGAAAACTCTGGGTAATACCCTTGATCCTGTAGCTTTAGTTCAAGGTTATGGTAGTGATGCAGTTCGTTATTACTTCCTTAAGGAAATCGAATTTGGCAAGGATGGAGATTTTAATGAAATTAGGTTCATCAATGTTCTAAATGCAGATTTGGCAAATGATTTAGGTAATTTGTTAAATCGTACTTTGAACATGGTGAAAAAATACTGCGCTGGTAAAGTTCCTGCGATCGCTCCAGAAGTTATTCCCGCTGAGAATGCTTTAAAAGCGATTGGTTTGGGGCTAGGGGAACAGGTGAAACAAGCTTATACAAACTTAGCTTTCAATGAAGCTTGCCACGCTGTTTTGTCATTAGTTCAAGCCAGCAATAAGTTTATTGATGAACAAGCTCCTTGGACATTATATAAACAGGGCAAGCAAGAAGAAGTGGAAGCAGTGCTGTATACGGTTCTCGAATCAGTGAGACTAGCAGCTTATCTCCTCTCCCCAATTATTCCCAACATTAGCAGCGATATTTATCAACAACTAGGCTGGGGAATCAATTTTAACAATCAAAAAGAAAGTTCAATGGTTGCGCCTTTTACTACCCATGCAACATGGGGCGTACTATCAGATAAACAACAGTTGGGTACACCTCAACCAATTTTTAAACGGATAGAACTACCAAAAAACAATTAACACTTTCCATTTTTGATTGAGTGTAAAAACCGAATCGGGGGCCTACTTTGTTTGTTGGCCCCGGAATTTATCATAAGCCAATCTAGCAAGAGTGTAAAAGTTAATGATTTCTATCGGCAATAACATGGATAACAACCGAGGTATGACAATGATGTTGAATAATTTGGAAAATGACTCGATTTTTTCGCCGGAACAGGTTTTAGAGAATCGGGGTCGGGTGGCTATATTTATTGATGGGTCGAATTTATTTTATGCGGCTTTACAGTTAGGAATCGAAATTGATTATACTAAGCTTTTGTGTCGATTAACTGGAGGTTCTAGACTATTGCGGGCTTTTTTCTATACTGGTGTAGACCGCACAAATGAGAAGCAGCAGGGATTTTTGTTGTGGATGCGTCGCAATGGTTATCGAGTCATTGCTAAGGATTTAGTGCAGTTACCGGATGGCTCAAAAAAAGCTAACCTAGACGTGGAAATAGCTGTGGATATGATGGCGTTAGTCGATTCCTATGATACCGCAGTTTTAGTGAGTGGTGATGGCGATTTGGCTTATGCTGTAAATTCTGTCAGCTATCGTGGTGTTAGGGTTGAAGTGGTGAGTTTAAGGTCAATGACCAGTGATAGCTTAATTAATGTGAGCGATCGCTATATTGATTTAGAAGCTATCAAGGAAGATATCCAAAAAACACCCCGTCCTGGTTATCCCTATAGACCATTATCTAGTATGGGGTTCTTGGACGATCCTAGAGATAGTGAAGGACATTTAGAAATTCCAGAATAATGCAAAATCCACAAAGCGGGAATCAGCGGAGAGAATGTTCACAACTTCAGAGGGGAAGTAAATCCAACTCCCCCCGCTTGTATTCTTATATTTTACAAATGCTGAGAAATTTCTCTTATTTGTCTTGGATTTTATTATTGTTACTTGGCTTATATTCTTGCGGAAATCCATCTCCTACAAAACCAGAACCGGACAGTTCAGCTAACCAAAATCAAGATAGTAAGTTAACTTTTTTCGGTGTAGCTTTAGAGCAGTTTGATGAAGAAGGTAGACCTATTTGGAAAGTCCAAGCTCAACAAGCCAAGTATACCAAAGAAACAGAAATTGGTGAAGCCCAAAATCCCCAAGGTGAACTTTATCAAGATGGCAAAGTAGTTTACACCATTAAAGCCGAAACCGCCGATATTAAGCAAGATGGTAAACAACTGTTACTCAAAGGGAAAATTAGAGCTACAGATCCGCGTAATGGAGTAGTATTACAAGGTAATGAATTAGAATGGCGACCTGAAGAAGATTTATTGATTGTT
The DNA here is from genome assembly GCF_015207205.1 of Sphaerospermopsis sp. LEGE 08334. Taxonomy (NCBI): domain Bacteria; kingdom Bacillati; phylum Cyanobacteriota; class Cyanophyceae; order Nostocales; family Aphanizomenonaceae; genus Sphaerospermopsis; species Sphaerospermopsis sp. LEGE 08334. The sequence goes on from NZ_JADEXH010000062.1 coordinate 3,662, forward strand.
CGTAATCAATTTAATGGTAATCATAAACAATTAAAAGCCACAGCACAGGAAGCAAGAGTAAAAACCCGTGAACAGCGAATAGAATTTTCGGGAAAAGTCGTTGCTACATCAGGTGATCCGCAATTACAAATGCGAACTGAGCGGTTAGTTTGGCTTCTTAAAGAAGAAAAATTAATTGGCGATCGCCCCATCGAAATTGACCGGTATGAAAATAATCAAATAACTGGACGTGGTAGAGGAAATGGTGCTCAAGTTAACTTGAAAACCAAAGTTGCCACTCTTGAACCCAAAGCCCAATTAAACTTGCTAGAACCACCTATGCAAATCATTAGTAATTCGATGACATGGAATATAAATGAAGAAATTGTCAAAGCAAATGCCCCTGTGAGTGTTGTTCATCAAGCTGAAAATGTCACTGTTACTGGTAATAAAGCCGAAATGAAAATACCACAAAAAACTGTTTATTTAACAGGCAATGTGAATGCAGTAGGGCAACGTAATCAGTCTTTAAAATCAAATAAACTCACTTGGTATTTAGAGAAAAAATTATTAGAAGCACAGGGAAATGTAGTTTACCGTCAAGTTGAACCACCATTAAATTTTCAAGGTGCAACAGCAGTCGGAAATCTATCAACAGAAAACATTGTTGTTAAAGGTGGTGGTTCTGGGAATAGAGTCGTTACGGAAATTATTCCCCAGTATTAAATTGGGGACTGGGGACTCTCACAGGGGTAGGTTTTTAATATTATCTGTTAAGGCAGGACCTGGAAGACAAGGAGGTATTGTAGACAAGGAAGATTTTATACAAAAAATGGTCTGTTGAGCGTCGGTTTTTGTGACCAATTGTACATTATTTGCACGGGTTTCCTCCCTTGTCCACTGTCCTTCCTTGTCCTCCAAGTCTTGCCCTCACGACAATGTAAAATACCTACCCTTGTGAAGACTGGGGACTGTGGACTGGGGAAGAAAAGATTTTTACCAATGCCCAATGCCCAATGCCCAATGACTAACCTCTATACAAAATTTCATTGCGGCTGGGTGAGCCTAATGGGGGTAAAGAATTTTTTGGAGAGTGGGGTGTAAGGGCTGAGGGAACACCAGTATATACTTGTAATTGCTTCACCAGATGTTGTAACAGTTGGTCTTGTTCAGTCCGAAAGCTGGGTACATTGTAACCTCGATTGATAATAGCAAACCAGACTAAACCGCGATCGCGTGTGGGTACAACTCCTGCTAAAGCACTAACATCACTGAGAGTTCCAGTTTTCATCACAGTGGCCGATGGCATACTTCTAAACTGCATTGTCCCACGATTATCAAAGCCAGAGGTAGGGAACAAATCAGCTAAGGTCAAATTATGGGCGGATGCTTCCCGTTGAAGTGCCATAAACATAGCACAGACGGCTCTAGGAGAAATCTTATTTTCTCTTCCTAAACCAGAACCATTAATTAATTGAATTTCTGACTGTGGAACCATAGCCAGTTGAGCAGCAGTAGATTTAACTACATTTGCCCCTCCCACTGATTGAGCTAACATCTCAGCTATATCATTATTACTGTAAACATTCATCTCTTTAATGAGTTGATGTAGGGGTAAAGAGAGATGACGTACCAGTAAAGTTTGTTTAGGGTTAGGCTGTGCTGTCACCAGCACCGTACCATTAATTACCACTTGGGGCTTAGGTGTTCCCTTGGGCATTCGGGAATATTGGTAAATCACAGAACGATTCCAACTTTTGTGATTTAAAGCTTGTTTGAGTAATTGACCGGCTGCGGTAGGATTAGTATAGAAATTCATGGCAAAATTGCCAGTAATTACCAAATTTCCCTTGACTTGCTTAATACCGATTTTATTGAGAGCATTACCAACAGCGATCGCCTCCTCTCCAACAAACATCGGATCACCACCAGCATTAATCACCAAATCACCATTTACTACCCCATTGACAATAGGACCTGTAGCACTAACCAAAGTTTCAAATTGATGGTTTGGTCCCAAACTTTTAAAAGTTGCTAATGAAGTGGCCACCTTAGTTAAAGATGCTGCCGGTAGAGGAATTGTACCTTGGTGATTAGCCATTAACATCGGACCCGACTGCAACCAAACTCCCTGTTGCTTGATCAGATTTTCCGTAACCAGCTTGGAAGTCATCAACTCCTTGAGATATTCCTGTACTGTCATAGCTCCGGCTGGGTTAGGATCAGGGGCAATGACAAAGCCAGGACTACTTTGCCAAACCAATGCTTCTAAAGCATTTACAGGTTGGATTTTAACTCCAGCCATATCGAGCCAAAGTGAAACCAAACCTGAACCTAATAATTCCAGCATATTTAATTCCTCTATCTTTGTTCAGATATCTAATAATTGTTTGCAGTGTTGGCATATTATGCCTTTTAATTCCACTTCTTACTATCTGGAAAACTTGCCACCAGGAAAACTCAATCATTAGTCATTAGTCATTAAACATCTCCGGTAATTAAATGTGCGTGGCTTGAAACCTTTAGACGTTCCGCCGGAACGTCTCTACATTCATTTTCGGAGAGGTCTATTAATCATTAGTTATTAGTTATTAGTTATTTTTAGCTAATCACCAATCACCAATCACCAATCACCAACCTACTTTCTTTCTGGATGGGCTGTTTCCTCTGGGGTAGGAATACCTAATTGGTTAATCGCTGCAATCATCTGATATAAACGCCCTAAATCTCTTTGATTGAAGTATAAAATAAGGCGGGGTAAATCCGATGTTTCATCTTGACCCTCTTGAGGTAATACCTGACTTTTTTCAATTCTGCCTTGGACAAGAATGTCACTAAAGTTAGCATTTAATTGTTCCACCAATTCATTGGATAACTCGTGTCTGAGACGAATCACCAACTGATCACCTACGTAGCGACTAGAGTGATAAACTTGGTAAAAACGGGTGATGGCATTGCAAGCAATATCTAGATTATCTGTAACTGTGTACAGACTAGGATCTTCTGGACTGACAAGACCTTTTGCCACCAATTGCTCATCAATATATTTACTCCAAGAGTGCCAATAATCACCACCGGGAGGATCGATAAGAACCACAGGTACAGGACCAAATTTACCTGTTTGGCTAAGTGTCATACATTCAAAAGCTTCATCTTGAGTGCCAAACCCACCGGGAAACAAAGCCACAGCATCGCTTTCTTTGAGCAAAAAGAGTTTGCGGGTAAAGAAATATTTAAAGTGAATGAGCTTAGGATCACCTTCAATAAAAGGGTTAGCCTGTTGCTCAAAAGGTAACTGAATATTTAAACCAAAAGAATTGTCTCTTCCTGCACCTTCTTGACCAGCTTGCATGATCCCACCACCACCACCTGTCATCACCATAAATCCTAGTTGAGATACAGCGCGAGCAAATTGAACTGCCATTTGGTAATCAGGGGTTTGTGGTGCTAAACGAGCAGAACCAAAGATAGTAACTTTGCGAGTGTGTCGATAATCATAAAAGAGTTGGAAGCCTCTTTCCATATCTGCTAAAGCCGCAGATAGTATCTTCCAATCCAGACGATCAATTTCACTATCAGCTAAACGAACTATGGTAGCAAGTGCTTGCTGGATAAATTGCCGATGTTTTAAAGTCGGTAAACGATCTATTAATTCAGCAATATCAGCTTGGAGAGACTCTAGTATTTCAAAGGACTCTTTAGAGGTCATGAGAACTGCCACAACAATGGCATTATATTTTATGTGAACTACCTACGCTGCCGCAAGCGGAAACATTTCCCCAAAAGGGGTTTGTAGAATTTAGGTGGTCATAGGGTCAAGATTTTTCCGGTTTCCCGAAAAATCATCAATTGCAAATTTTCTGGCTTGTTGTGTATAAAGTGTTCTAGAGACGCAAACTTTGCGCCTCTGAAACAAATTAACAAATATTCACCTAAAAGCAGACAAATGAATAAAATTTGTAGCCACTTTAGGTTTAAAGATGCTTTTCCAAAGTTTGAGATAATGTAGTTTTAGGCACAGCACCAACTACCATATCCACTTTTTGTCCACCTTTGAAAATCATTAATGTGGGAATGCTGCGGATGCCATACTGACTGGCAACTTGAGGATTTTCATCAGTGTTAACTTTGACTACTTTGACTTGACCTTCATACTGACTGGCGATTTCCTCGACAACAGGAGCTACCATGCGACAAGGACCGCACCAGGGAGCCCAGAAGTCAACTAAAACGGGTACTTCGCTATCTAGCACTTCCTGCTTAAAACTAGAATCTGTAACTTGTGCTGCTGCTGACATTCCTAAAAACCTTTGCCTATTATATTTATGAGTTTAGTGAAAATTCTACCATAGCAAAAACATCAGCTTGGGAGTGAAGGATGTACATTTGCAAAGAAGCTATGGAATTTATGGATAATTATAAGGAACCGCCCGAACAGTAGTCCGGGCGGAGTGTGGTGTGAGGAGTGAACGGAAACATTTGTCTCCGCTATTTCTATTGTAGGCTACAGTTGGGATTTTTCCAGTGATTGTTTAGGTTTGCTGGGAAAAAATTTTTCTTGGAGGGAACAGGGAACAGGGAACAGGGAATAGGGAATAGGGAACAGGGAATAGGGAACAGGGAATAGGAAGTAACATATTATTCTTCCCAATCACCAATCACCAATCACCTATCACCTATCACCTATTTATTTACCCATGCCCAACTGTTGGGCTTTTTGGTACACTTTGCCTTCTGTTAACAAGGAAGGAGCAATAACTACTTCAACTTGCTGCATTTCTTTGAGGTCTTTTGCTCCTAATGTACCCATGCTGGTTTTTAATGCGCCTAGCAGGTTGTGAGTACCATCATCTAATGCTGCTGGACCTCTGAGTATTTGTTCTAGAGTTCCAGTTGTACCTACACGAATACGAGTACCACGGGGCAGCACTGGGCTAGGAGTTGCCATACCCCAATGATAACCCCGTCCTGGGGCCTCTGCGGCTCTAGCAAAGGGTGAACCAATCATTACGCCATCAGCACCGCAAGCAATACATTTACAAATGTCGCCACCGGTGATTAAACCACCATCGGCAATGACAGGTATATATTTGCCGGTTTCTTGATAAAAGTCATCTCTGGCAGCGGCACAGTCGGCAACTGCTGTGGCTTGGGGTATACCCACACCTAAAACTCCACGGGATGTACAAGCTGCACCGGGTCCAATTCCTACTAACACTGCGGATGCACCTGCTTTCATTAAATGCAAGGTGACTTCATAAGTAACGCAGTTACCCAAAACTACGGGAATGGGCATAGACTGGCAAAACTCTGCTAAGTCTAAAGGTTTAATAGACTCTGGAGAAAGGTGATCTGTAGAAACTACTGTAGCTTGGATAAAAAATAAATCAGCCCCAGCTTTAGCTACTACTTCACCATATTTGCTTGCTCCTACTGGTGTTGCACTAACTGCCGCAATACCGCCTTGTTGTTTAATTTCCTGAATACGTTTTTCAATGAGTTCGGGCTTGATCGGTTCAGCATAAAGTTCTTGCATCAGTCCCACAAATTCATCTTTGCCCACTGAAGCAATGCGATCTAATATCGGATTTGGGTCATCATATCGCGTTTGAATACCCTCTAGGTTAAGAACTCCTAAAGCTCCTAACTGGGATAGACGCACCGCCATACCAACATCTACTACACCATCCATTGCACTAGCAATAATGGGTATTTCTCGTTCAATATTACCAATTTTCCACTTTGTGTCCGCCAGACTCGGATCTAATGTTCTGTTACCGGGGACTAAAGCTATTTCGTCAATGCCGTAGGCTCGGCGAGCCATTTTTCCCCGCCCAAGTTGAATTTCCACTCTTTCACTTTTCTCAAATCTGTTTAAGCTAGGGTATCAAAATTATGGGAATATTGGGAGGGATTTTTTTAATTTACAGTGTAGGGTGTAGAGTGTGGGGGAGGACAATTAGTTCTTTATTCTTCTGAACTCCTGCCCTCTCCCTTCGTTAACGCCTTCTAGATTGAATTTTGTCAAAAATAGCACCATCATCAAAAAATTTCTTCTGCACAGCATCCCAACCACCTAAACTATCGACTGTATAAAGTTTGCTGATTCTGGGAAATTTATTTTGTACTTCTTTGGTTACAGTTGGGTTAACTGGTCTAAAACCAACTTTGGCAAATTCTCTCTGGGCTTCTGGTGTAAATAAAAACTTGACAAATGCTTCTGATACTTCACGAGTACCGCGTTTATCTACATTTTTATCAACTACTGCTACAGGTCCTTCAATGGAAATATTCGTTGAAGGTACTACATAGGATGTATCTGTTTTTCCTTGTTGTGCTGCTAAAATTACTTCGTTCTCATAGTTGATTAGTACATCACCTTGATTTTTTTTGAAAAAAGCGTCACTTGATTCTCTGGCATCTTTGGGTAATACTACTACATTTCTAAATACTTGTTGCACAAAGTTTAATGCTTGGTTTTCGTTGCCTCCGTTTTGTGTTATTGCACCCCACAAGGCCAAAAAATTCCACCTTGCACCACCAGAAGTTTTAGGATTTGCTGTGACTATTTTTACCCCTGGTTTGGTGAGGTCGTTCCAAGTTTTGATACCTTTGGGATTTCCAGGACGGGTTTCTAATGCTACTACGGAACGGGTAATTATTGAGTTGTTGGGTGCTTCTTTTTCCCAACCTGGATTGATTAAACCTGCTTTTTCAATTTTTTTTGTGTCTAGTCCTAGTGCTAATGCTACTACATCGGCTGGTAAACCATCAATGACTGCGCGAGTTTGAGAACCAGAACCACCATAGCTTTCTCGAATGACCACATCCTGACCTTTTTCCCGTTTCCATTTGGCTACAAACTGCGGAATGATTTTGCTGTAAGCAGCTTTTGTTACTGCGTAAGTCACCAAGGTAATTTCTACTTTTTTGCTCTGTTGACTAATTAGGGTCTTTTGAGTTGTAGTCCCGGCAAATACGGGCAATAACGTATTTGTACTAAAAGTAATTGCTAAAACTACGGTTGATGCAGTTTTTACGGGCAAAAATTTTGCTGCTTTCTCAAAATTGTATGTCATTGGAGATTTTTCCTTCGTCCTTAAATAAACTACGGTAATTCGATAGGAATAATGTAATTGCTTATAAAAACAGAGCTTATCAGATGCAATTGGGAAAATCAAGACGTAAAATACAAAAAATCTATCGGTAAATAGGTGTATTTATTTATGTAATAAATTTGTAAACATTGTATAAACTAAAGTTATAAATAATTCTCTTATATGCAAATATTTAAATGTGATCAAAGAGAGATGTCACAGGAATCTGCTACAATCCCCATATTCTCTATCGAAAAAGTGCTGTTTTACTCTTGCGTTTATTACCCATATCTGCGATTATCTATTATTATCTCCAAAAAATACTGTAACTCTATCGGTTAACTGTAGATTCAAAGGAAAACAAATGAGTTGGTGGCAAAAAGCAGGAAAGCAATTAAGACTTTTATTTAGGGTACATTCACTCAGACGGTTTATGTCTCTGTCCTTGGTGGGTATGCTCTTAGCTGTAGCGGTTGCAGCTTGCTCTGGGACAAATGAGGGTGGTTCTACTCCAGGTAATTCGGCTAGTACAAAACCAAAAAATGTAGAATTAACTTTGGTATCTTTTGCTGTAACCAGAGATGCGTATAAAGCCATAATTCCTAAATTTGTCGAAAAATGGCAACAAGAGCATAACCAAACGGTTACATTCAAGGAAAGCTATGGTGGTTCTGGTTCTCAGACTCGCGCTGTTGTTGATGGTTTACCAGCAGATATTACTCACTTAGCGTTGGCATTGGATACCCAAAAAATTGAGAAAGCAGGTTTAATTCAACCAGGATGGGAAACAGAAGTTCCCAATAATGGTATTGTTTCATCATCTGTAGCTGCATTGGTGACTCGTGAAGGCAACCCCAAAGGTATTAAAACTTGGGCAGATTTAGCAAAAAATGGTGTTAGACTGATTACTGCTGATCCGAAAACTTCAGGGGTAGCACGGTGGAATTTCTTAGCTTTGTGGAATTCAGCCATTAAAAGTGGAGATGAAGCAAAAGCTGTTGAATTTGTGACTACTGTTTACAAAAATGTGCCTGTTTTGACTAAAGATGCACGTGAAGCTACAGATGCCTTTTTTAAACAAGGTCAAGGAGATGCTTTAATTAATTATGAAAATGAAATCATTTTGGCGCAGCAAAAAGGTTTGAAGGTCAACTACACTATCCCTGATGTGAATATTTCCATTGATAATCCTGTGGCTGTTGTAGATAAAAATGTTGATAAACATGGTACTCGTGAAGTAGCAGAAGCATTTGTCAAATATTTATTTACCCCAGAAGCACAACAGGAATTTGCTAAAGTTGGTTTTCGACCTGTGGATGAGACGGTAGCTAAAAGCAAAGAATTTTCTGAAAAATATCCTCCAGTGAAAAGTTTGAGTACAGTTCAAGAATTAGGTGGTTGGGATGCTGTACAGCAAAAATTCTTTGCTGATGGGGCTATTTTTGATCAAATTCAACAAGCTAAAAATAAGCAGTAATTAGTTAGTTTCAGTTATCAGTTTAATCTCATTTTGTGGGAATTTTTAATTGGGAATTTTGCATCATTTATGGCAGTATCTACAAGTGGTAAGAGGGAGAGAAAACCCTTCATTGGCAAGGTGTTTTTAGATAAAGTAATTCGTCTACCTTGGACTTGGCGAATTACAATTTTATACCTAGCTTTCATGTTGTTTCTACCCGTTGCGGCTATGTTTTTCAAAGCTAGTACAGAACCACCTGCAAAGTTTTGGGAAATTGCTACCAGTGAATTAGCATTGGCAACTTATAATGTAACTTTTGTAACTTCATTTTTGGCTGCTGCTGTTAATGGTATATTTGGTACATTAATTGCTTGGGTATTGGTAAGGTACGATTTCCCTTTAAAGCGAATTTTTGATGCTACCGTAGATTTACCGTTTGCTTTGCCGACATCAGTAGCAGGTTTAACTTTAGCAACTGTGTATAGTGATAATGGTTGGATAGGTTCTTTACTGTCACCTTTAGGTATTAAAGTTTCTTTTACTCGCCTTGGTGTAGGTGTGGCAATGATATATATATCTTTGCCATTTGTGGTGAGGACTGTACAACCTGTATTGCAAGAGATGGAAAAGGAACTTGAAGAAGTAGCTTGGAGTTTGGGCGCTTCTCAGTGGAAAACTTTTACAAAAGTAATTTTACCGCCTTTATTTCCGACAATTTTAACTGGTATTGCTTTGGGTTTTTCCCGTGCGGTGGGTGAGTATGGTTCGACGGTAATTATTGCTTCTAATACACCGTTTCAAGATTTAATTGCACCAGTGTTAATTTTCCAACGTTTGGAACAATATGATTATTCAGGTGCCACGGTGATAGGGGTTGTTTTATTGGCAATTTCTCTAGTTTTACTCTTAGCAATTAATTTATTACAAGCTTGGGCAAGAAGATATGACAGCAGGTAAACCAAAGCAAAAAGCACAACATCAAAAAAAGCAAAGTTGGGTTCCGGGGGTTTTAATTGGGATAGCGGTTGGTTATTTATTTTTAGTGCAGTATATCCCAACTCTTAATGTGTTTTACCAAGCTTTTAAAAAGGGAATAGGACCATTTTTTGAGAACCTAACCAGAATAGATTTTCTCCATGCTGCTTGGTTAACTTTTTTATTAGCGGTGATTTCTATACCAATTAATACTGTTTTTGGTTTGTGTGCTGCTTGGGCGATCGCACGTCACAAATTCCCTGGTCGTGCTATTGTTTTAAGTATTATTGATCTGCCTTTTTCTATCTCTCCAGTGGTGGCAGGTTTGATGATTGTTTTACTCTATGGTAGACAAGGTTGGTTTGGTGGTTTTTTACAATCTGCTGATATTCAAATTATCTTTGCTTTTCCAGGAATGGTGTTAGCGACGGCTTTTGTTAGTATGCCTTTTGTTGCGAGGGAAGTGATTCCGGTTTTGGAGGAGTTCGGAAAAGATCAGGAAGAAGCAGCAAAAACTTTAGGTGCTAATGAATGGCAAACTTTCTGGCGTGTGACTTTACCGAGTATTCGTTGGGGTTTACTCTATGGTTTAATTTTAACCAATGCTAGGGCTATGGGTGAATTTGGGGCGGTTTCTGTGGTGTCTGGTAATATTGCTGGGAAAACTCAAAGTTTACCTTTGTTTGTGGAAGATGCCTATAAACAATATGAAACGGAAGCGGCTTTTTCGGCGGCGGTTTTGTTGGCATTTTTGGCGGTGGTAACTTTGGTTATCAAGGAAGTTTTGGAGAGGAAAACTCGTATTAAGGATGTGGAATAATTGGTGATTGGTGATTGGTGATTGGTGATTGGTGAGTGGGTAAAATATAATCCGTATTCAGGATGTGGAATAATTCTTACTTTGCGCTCTTTGCGTTCTTTGCGGTTCGTTAAATATTAAGTTTTTTTTGAACGAACCACGAAGACACGAAGGACACGAAGGGAAGAGGTTTGAGAGGGATTTTGGGTGAGTGTTGTTAGTTGGTAAGTACGTTAGATTTATTTATGGTGATGGTTTTATTTTTTGGGGGTTTTTATGAGTGATAAAAATCTGTTGACAAGTCAAAGAATTAGGATGAGAATTACTAAGGAGTATCATCAAGAACCTGTTATTTCTCGGCTTGTTTCTGAGTACGGGTTAACTGTGAATATTAAGGCTGCTTTTTTAGGTCAGGATGCTATTAGTGATGGTTGGTTTGATTTGGATTTACAGGGGACTAAATCACAAATTGCAAATGGGTTAATTTATTTGCAAGAGTTGAAGTTGGAAGTTTGGGATGAAAATAGAATAGGTAATTGGTAATATCAAATATCACCCTAACCCCCTTTTTAAGAGGGGCTAATTTTTCTAGGTTTAACCAAGACACGCTGCTAAATCTTGTTCTGGTGTGGTGATCAGTTGCAGATGATAGGTTTCTGATAGTAGTTCACATTGGTTACAGAACATAATTCGTTCCTCAACTCTTGATGCTTACAGTGTAGTCATTGCGATTGGGGATATCCTTGATTTAAGTCAAGTATCTTGGTAAAGTTTGGTAAAGTTTTTTCAAGTATAAGGTTATCCAAAGTGACAGAGTTGTAATTAAATTTATTTACAATAGAACTTCTTGACTTATAGTAACATATAAATTACCATAGTTTTATGTCTATTATCAAAGTTCAAGAATATATTCAAGAAGATGGTTCAAGCCCTTACCAAGAATGGTTTGATAGCTTAGATGCCAAAGCTGCTGCAAAAGTGACAGTTGCTAAGTCTCGTTTGCAGTTAGGAAATACATCAAATGTTAAATGGTTTGATGGCATAGGTGAATATAGGATTGATTGGGGTCCAGGATATCGGATTTATTTAACTCAGGATGGTAAGCAACTGATAATATTATTTGGTGGAGGTACAAAGAAAAATCAGCAATCTGATATTAATCGTGCTAAGGAATTGTACCAAGAGTACAAAAGGCGAAAAAAAGAAGTTAGGAAAATGCAAGACGCGGAAAACGAGACAGGAGATAAGAGATAGTTATTATGACACTTACTAGAGACTTTAAAGAAACTGTTAATGCAAGATTCCAAAAAGATCCTGAGTTTGTCATAGCTTTATTTGATGAAGCTATCTCTCTTTTCCTCAATGGTGAACCGGAAACAGCAAGACTAATTTTAAGAGATATTGTTAATGCAACCGTAGGTTTTGAACAGTTAGCAATTGAAACTTCTAAACCGAGTAAGAGTCTTCATCGAATGTTATCTGCAAAAGGTAATCCAACAATGGATAATCTAACTGCAATTTTTAATGTTTTAAGGAAAAAGCTGAATGTTGATATTAATGTGCAAACAAGAGTTATTTCTTCCTGAATTTTTTTGTTAATTTCCCCTACTTGTGCTTTCACAAAACTTAGATATTCTTAGATATTAAATCCCTATTTCATCCTGTACATCCTTAAATCATGGACATCCTGATACAGATATTCTCTTTATGACTCTCACCGAAAAAGTATTACAAGTTAAAAACTTTCTCCACACAACACCAATATTTCAAAACATCATTGACGAACAACTCCAAGCAGTTGCTAATATTGCCATTCTCCAAACTTACAAAAAAAACGAAACCCTATTTTGGGAAGGAGACACAGCAACAGGATTTTTTATTATCAAATCTGGTAAAATCAAAGTATTTAAAGTAGCAAATAACGGAAAAGAACAAATATTACACATCTTTGAAACCTTAGAATATTTTGCAGAAGTTCCCGCTTTTGATGGTGGACATTTTCCCGCATCCGCAGCAGCAATAGAATTTTCTGAAGTTATATTTATTCCCCGAACTTCATTTTTCATGGTTTTACAACAACATCCCACTTTAGCAATATCAATGCTGGGAACTTTTGCAAGACATCTCAGACATTTAACCCACTTAGTTAACGCTCTTTCTTTTCAGGAAGTCCCAGAAAGATTAACCAATTATTTATTAAAATTAAGTCAGAAAAACGGTAATATTAATGTTGTAGAATTAGACTTACCCAAAACCCAACTAGCTGCTTTATTAGGTACTGTTCCTGAAACCCTTTCTCGCGCTTTTTATAAACTCACTCAGGAGGGAAAAATTGCAGTGAACGGAACAAAAATTACATTATCTGACAAAATACTCACATCCAAGATAACTGAAACTTAATATATGAATCCCTTGGACTATATATACATCATACCAGAAAAAAAGAGTATGTCAATATCAATGGCTGAAATAACCGATCTTCGTAAAATTATTGATAATAATATCAATAATATTGAGAATACAGGCTTATTATTGCGAAAAAAAGGGAGTTGAAAAATTTTTGGATTTTTGAGATTTAAAAAATTTATGAATAACGAACCGCAAAGTACGCAAAGTACGCAAAGGAAAGAGGTTTTATCTCTGCGACTCTGTGTGATATCTGGACTTAGATAACTGTCACCTGTCACCTGTCACCTGTCACCTGTAACTTATATTGCTTCCACTTCTCCTGTTGTCTCGCTCTTTTTTCCTTCGTTAAACTATCAAAACAGTGGGGACAAGAAATACCTTCCTCATACTTAGGTGAAGTTTTATCAGCCTCGGAAATTGGATGACCGCAACAGAAGCATAACTCATAACTTCCCTCTTCCAACCCATGACGCACTGCAACCCGTTCATCAAAGACAAAACATTCCCCTTCCCACAAACTTTCTTCGGTTGGGACTTCTTCTAAATATTTCAGAATACCGCCTTTGAGATGATAAACTTCTTCAAAGCCTTGTGATAGCATATAGGACGATGCCTTTTCGCATCTAATCCCACCAGTACAGAATAAAGCAACTTTTTTATGTTTGCTTGGGTCTAGATTTTTACTCACATATTCAGGAAATTCTCTGAAAATCTCAGTTTGCGGGTTTTCTGCTCTTTTAAATGTCCCAATACTGACTTCATAATCATTACGGGTATCAATTACTGTTACTTCTGGATCGGAAATTAAATCATTCCATTTCTTTGGTTCTACATACGTTCCTACCTTTTCATTAGGATCAACTTCCGGTATTCCTAAAGTAACAATTTCCCGTTTCAACCGCACTTTCATCTTTTCAAATGGTGGTGTGTCGGTGTAAGATTCTTTGTGTTCTAAGTCGGCTAACCGCGCATCACTACGGAGAAACCCCAAAACCTTATCAATTCCAGAACGAGAACCTGCTATAGTCCCGTTAATGCCTTCTTTTGCTAGTAAAATTGTGCCTTTAATCTGGTGTTGCTGACAAAATGATAACAACGGTGCTTGCAGTTCTTGATAATCAGGTAAGCTGACAAATTTATACAGCGCAGCTACAACTATAATATTTTCTTGGTTATTATCTTGGTTATTTTTTTGGTTCATCTGTTTACAAAAAAAGAATAATAGGATATTATTTACTTTAAGTTTAAAATAGCAGTCAGGCATTAGCGAAAAAAAAGCTGATTACTGAAAGCTTTGGATGGGGGTTTAGCTCAGTTGGTAGAGCGCCTGCTTTGCAAGCAGGATGTCAGCGGTTCGAGTCCGCTAACCTCCATTTATTTTAATTACGTTTAAATACAACTGATAAATTATTGGCTGGCATTTGGTAAATTTTTTGCAATGTCATATTTTCGGCTTTTGCTGCTGCTACCACATCTTCTAAATTACGCACTCCCCAAACTGGGTTTTGCGATCGCAAAGACTCATCAAAAGCAGCGTTACTGGGTGCGGTATGTTGACCGTTTTGTTTATAGGGTCCGTATAAATAAAGGATACCACCAGGTGGTAAAATTCGTCCAGCCCCGGACATGAGTCCTAAACAAGCTGACCAAGGAGAAATGTGAATCATATTAATATTGACTATAGCGACAATTGGCGAGTCTGTAAATGTTTCTTTCTCAACTGTCCAAACGGGTAACTGTGCATCTATATCTAAAGGTGGGTAAAGATTATCACTTTTACATTCTGCTATCCAAGCTGTGATACTGTCTCTTAACAGGGGGTTTGGGTCAGAAGGTAGCCATTTTCGCGGTGCTAGAGGGGGTGCAAAAAATACCGCGTGTTCTCCTGTACCACTAGCTATTTCTAGGATAGTTCCTGATGGGGGTAAGATTTGTTGAAGTACCTCTAATATGGGTTCGCGGTTGCGTTGGGTTGCGGGTGCAAATTGTTTTTGTTCTGGGTTTGTGTGCATATTTTTGAGTTTTTAGGGAACGCAGATGAACGCAGATAAACGCAGATAATTACAGGAGTTTGATTTTTTGTAGTTTTACATATAGCAGGAGTCAGGAGTCAGGAATAAAACTTTATTGCTGTCTATGTTTTAATTAAGATGCTGTCTCTTATTGATCTGCAATATGCTGTATTTGTATATTTGTATAATATTTACATAAAATTAGTGTAGGTGCGATACTCCCTTTCTATTGAGATAATTGGTGAGCATCGAAACTTTGCTAAAATCATAACATGGATAAAAAGACCCTTTTCCATCCTCTTCCCTTTGTGTACTTTGCGTACTTTGCGGTTTGTTTATTTAATACCTTGGATAAATTACCATTGGCAATAATTTATCACATTGTTTTGTCACATTACAGGAGAAAAACTTGCCTAAGTCTATTCATTCCACCCAACCACCCTTAAAATTTATTCCCCCAAATTTTCAACCTTTGGTACTCAAGGTGATGTCTTTTTTTCTCCCTTTTATTTTACGGGTGAGAACTAGACCTTGGCTACCTGCTGGTATTGTGAAAATAGAAGCTAAAAATGCGGAAGTGTTAGCTAAATTATATCATGAATTTCAAGAGGGTAAAATTAGATTTTTAATTGCTTTTCGTCATCCAGAAGTTGAAGATCCTTTAACAATGCTGTATCTGCTCTCTCGCATTGTTCCCAGGGTTGCGCGGGAAAAAGGCATTGATTTAAAATATCCTGTTCATAGTCATTTTATGTATGAAAGAGGCATGACTTTATGGGCGGGAAATTGGTTAGGATGGTTATTTTCTCGCTGTGGTGGTGTACCTGTTCGTAGGGGAAGAAAAGTAGATAGAAATGCGATTCAAATGGTGCGAAATTTATTTGTAAATGCAGAAATGCCTATTGCGATCGCTCCTGAAGGTGGTACAAATGGTCATAGTGGTATTGTCAGTCCTTTAGAACCTGGTGTAGCACAGATGGGTTTTTGGTGTGTGGAAGATTTACAAAAAGCTCACCGTCCAGAAACAGTTTATATTATTCCCATTGCTATTAAATATAGTTATGTTAACCCACCTTGGGAAAAAATCGAATGGCTAATATCAAAATTAGAAGCTGATAGTGGTTTACCAGTGGCGGAAATTAGTTACACTGGCAAGAATAGGGAAGAAATTTTACATCAGCGAATTATCCGTTTAGCAGAATATTTAATTACGGAAATGGAAGACTTTTATCGTCGTTTCTATCATCGAGATTTACCAATAATTATATGTGAGGAAACAGCCAACTCTAATCAGGTATTAATTGCTAGGTTAAGAAATTTAATGGATACAGCTTTACAGGTAGCTGAAGAATATTTTAATGTGACGGTACAAGGTAATTTTATTGATAGATGTCGGCGGTTAGAAGAAGCCGGTTGGAATTATATTTATCGTGATGATATCGAGGATATTAATAGTTTACCACATTTTAAACGTGGTCTGGCTGACTGGATAGCTGAAGAAGCAGATTTGCGAATGCAACACATGAGAATAGCTGAAAGTTTTGTAGCGATGACAGCTAATTATATTCAAGAAAAACCAACCGCTGATAGATTTGCAGAAACAGCTTTATTAATGTTTGATATGTTGTCGAGAATTAAAGATTCGACTTTACCAGGAAGACCACGTTTAGGTTTAAAACAAGCGATGATTACTGTCGGTGAACCGATTTCAGTAACAGAAAGATGGGAAAAATGTCAGGGAAATAAACAAGCTGCTAGAAAAGGTGTGAGTGATTTAACAAAGGATTTATTTGCAGCTTTGCAGCAGTTGATTAAAGATTAAAAAAAGATTAAAAGCTTACGCAATTTCTGTCAGGATATCCCCAGGGTAGACGCAAAGACTCAAATAAGTTGATTGGTATCTTTGCGTGATTTTATGACAAACCTAGTCTTCCAAATCTAAACCTGTATCATCATCATTATCATAAGCCAGATCGTCGAGGTCGATAATCTCGGAAATTTCTTCTTCAACGTCACTGGTCAGGTCAGATTCTATATGTTCACGTGCTATTAGACGACCAGTTGATTTTAACCATTCCAGCAGTATAAATTCATTACTGGTACGAATTACTGTAGCTCTTTGGTTGCGGGGTTGTTCATGTAGTGGTCCGTTGAGCATAAAATATATTTCCTATATGCCTATATATTGCCTAAAAATTTTGTCCGTATAAGGTCTAATTTCTTAACAAGAATTTAGTTGTGCTTTAATTATAAACTATTTTTTGCATAATTAATTATTCATGGCTAAAATATTTTTTGCTACAGATTCTCCTACATAAATTACTGATAAACGATTACCTTTTTTAACTACTAATAATTCATCATCAGTAAATTGTTCTTTAAGAGTAGATAGAAAAATAGGCTGAGAAAATAGCTCTACAAATTCCACCTTTACCGTTAACCAACGGGGAGATTCAGGAGTAGACTTAGCATCATAATATTTACTATTAGAGTCAAATTGAGTTGGATCAGCAATACCAGTTTGCACTATTTTCATCAAACCAAAAATACCTGGAGGTTCAGCATTAGAATGATAGAAAAAAGCCAAATCTCCTACTTGCATTTGCTTTAAAAAATTCCGCGCTTGATAATTTCTCACCCCATCCCAAATAGTTTGTTTTTGGGTTTGTAAATCAAAAATACTATAAACAGAAGGTTCAGACTTCATTAACCAGTAATTCATATATTAAATAGGTAATAGGTAATAGGGAATAGGGAATAGGTAATAGGAGTTCAGAAGGTAAATATTTATTCCCAGTCACCTGTCCCCAGTCCCCAGTCACCTAACTAGCTGCTAACTTACCCCAACCAATATAAGGTAATTTTCCTGCTGTTGTTTTTACCTTTTCTGCATTTGCTACCAACTGTCCGCAAGCATCCCAAGTACCAGAAACAAAAGCGGTTTTAGTTCCCTCACCCATAAAAACCGAGAAAGTTAAATCATTGATTTGTACTTGCAAATTTTCTACATCTATGGTAATAAGTGCTTGGGGATTAGCTGTAACTAATTCTTGCAATTGCTTAACTATATTCGGTTCGGCTGTAACACAAGGTATACCCATTGCCACACAGTTACCAAAGAAAATTTCCGCAAAACTTTCACCAATGATAGCTTTGATACCCCATTTAGCTAATGCTTGGGGTGCGTGTTCTCTGGATGAACCACAACCAAAATTGCGGTTAACAATTAATACTTTCGCTCCTTGGTATTGGGGAAGGTCGAAAGGATGTTGACCATTTAAAGCTGTTCTATCGTCGATAAATGCGCCTTCTCCTAAACCATCAAAGGTGATGGCTTTTAAGTAGCGGGCGGGTATAATTCTGTCGGTGTCTATGTCGTCGCCAATAAGAGGAACGGCGGTACTGAATACTTGTTTTACTTCACTGACCATTGGTAATTAGTAATTGATAATTGACAATTGATAATTGATAACGACTCTTAACTGTCATCTGTCACCTGTCACCTGTCACCTAAAGCAGTTCTCTGACATCAGCAACCTCACCCTTAATAGCGGCTGTTGCTACCATTGCGGGACTCATCAGCAGGGTGCGACCGGATGCTGATCCTTGTCTACCTTTAAAGTTGCGGTTAGACGATGAGGCGCTGATCTGTCTTCCTTGCAGTTTGTCGGGGTTCATGGCTAAACACATGGAACAACCTGGTTCACGCCACTCAAAGCCGGCTTCAACAAAGATTTTATCCAGTCCTTCCGCTTCCGCTTCTTTCTTGACTCGTTCTGAACCGGGTACGACAAAGGCTTTTACACCTGCTGCAACTTGACGACCTTGGGCTATTTTCGCCGCTTCTCTCAAGTCGCTGATACGTCCGTTGGTACAACTACCAATAAAGCAAACATCAATTTTTGTCCCTTGGATGGGTTGACCGGGGTAAAGGTCCATGTAGCGATAAGCTTCTTCTGCAACAAAGCGGTCTTCTTCTGGCAAGTCTGCTGCTGCGGGGACTTTTTGATCAACGCCTATTCCTTGACCTGGTGTTATTCCCCAGGTGACTGTCGGGGGTATGTCTTCAGCATTAAATACTACTACATCATCATATTCGGCATCGGCATCACTCCGCAGAGATTCCCACCAAGTAACTGCTTTTTCCCAGTCTATACCTTGAGGGGCGAAGTCTCTATTTTTCAGATATTCGTAAGTAATTTGATCAGGGTTGACATAACCGCATCTTGCACCACCTTCGATGGCCATGTTACAAACGGTCATCCGTTCTTCCATACTCATCTGTTCAAAGGTGGTCCCTGCATATTCGTAAGCGTAACCTACACCACCTTTAACGCCTAATGTACGGATAATGTGTAAAATTACATCTTTAGCGTAAACTCCGGGCTTTAGCGTCCCGTTAACTTCGATTTTTCTAACTTTGAGTTTTGATAATGCTAGGCTTTGGGAAGCGAGAACGTCGCGGACTTGACTTGTACCTATTCCAAAGGCGATCGCCCCAAATGCACCATGACTAGATGTGTGACTATCTCCACAAGCAATAGTCATTCCCGGTTGCGTTAGTCCCAACTCAGGGGC
Organism: Sphaerospermopsis sp. LEGE 08334; assembly: GCF_015207205.1. Lineage (NCBI taxonomy): Bacteria > Bacillati > Cyanobacteriota > Cyanophyceae > Nostocales > Aphanizomenonaceae > Sphaerospermopsis > Sphaerospermopsis sp. LEGE 08334. The sequence goes on from NZ_JADEXH010000062.1 coordinate 22,970, forward strand.
AATAACATGAACTATACCTTGATTACCTGAACCGATGTTATAAAAAGTGATGTCATTTTCTTGACAGCTTTTTTCTAAAGCCTGGATCATCTCTTCCGCCATGCTATCCAAAAATGGACGCGCTTGGTTATCCGTAGGAACAATGTGATCCACTGTAGCAACTGTGCGCTGTGGGAATAAAACTTTTAAACCCCTCTCTTTGAGCATAGCAAAGGCTTGAGGACTGGTAACTTCATGGATAAGGTGGAGTCCGATGAATAGCTGCGTTAGTCCCGATGGAAGTGTACCAACGGTGTGGATGTCCCAAACTTTGTCAAACAGAGTTCCCTTGCTCATACATCAAATTCTATGTTAAAGGAGTCGAGTTTTTGATTATATCAGAAAAACGATAACGTTATCGAAAAATCAATAGGTAGGTTGGGTTGACGTGAGGAAACGGGGGAAATATTACATCTTGGGAGATGTTTTCCTGTATTTCTCGTTCTTGTGCAATAATCATATTTTTGATACAGCATCAAGTTGTAATTTTTTGATTATAACATTTATTTGTCTGAATCAGGATTTCCAGGATTATAGTATTTTCAGGATTTATTTTGTCTGAATCAGGATTTCCAGGATTATAGTATTTTCAGGATTAATAACCAGAAAAATTACCAGTTTTTCATCATCAGATTATGTTGATTTCTATCTGAATTGACTAAATTTAAGGATATTTACATTATTTTTTTAAAATTTCCAACAGAAATTAATTCAGACAATTTTAAAAAACAACTCCTCCAAAAAATTAAATAATCAAAACCACATCCTGTAAATCCTTTAATCCTGGAAATCCTGATTCAGACAATTTTAAAAAACAACTCCTCCAAAAAAATTAAATAATCAAAACCACATCCTGTAAATCCTGATTCAGACAATTTTAAAAAACAACTCCTCCAAAAAAATTAAATAATCAAAACCACATCCTGGAAATCCTGATTCAGACAATTAAAATCATCAACTCCTCCAAAAAATTAAATAATCAAAACCACATCCTGTAAATCCTTTAATCCTGGAAATCCTGATTCAGACAATTAAAATCATCAACTCCTCCAAAAAATTAAATAATCAAAACCACATCCTGTAAATCCTTTAATCCTGGATATCCTGATTCAGACTATCTAAAAAATCGGCATTCTTGGAGGTGCTGTTTTCCACATTAAGTCAATTTCTGCGGGTGTTAACTGATAAGTTTGATTCACTAAATCTGCAAGTCGCTGTTCTAATTTCACCGCTTCATTTTTCCGGTTTTGAATTTCGGGAACATAATCATTATGTGCTTGACGTAAGGCTGTAAAAGCTGGTACACTTAAAGGATCAGATGCTTTTTTAGCTGTCTTTGGTTTGGGCATTCTTTTTCTGACTTCTTCCACAAATTCCGCAAATTCTAAAGTTGCAAAATATGCTAATTTATTTCCCAGTTTTTCAATTTTATATTCTACTTGCAACCAGTCAAGAACATCTTTATAAACTTGTCCGTTGAGTTTGGTTATTTCTATTAAACGAGTGACTATTTCTTCTACTGCTGCGCGTATTTCTGCTGTGGGTTGTGCAATGGGAAGAGTTTCAAATAAATATCCCATCGGACTAATAGAGTCAGACAACATTTTTGTAAAAATTCGTTGACCATACCACCAAAGCAAAGGAGAATTAAGAACAGCTAAAATAAATAAATCTTGAGTGGGTAGTATGAAAGTTTTATCATTTCCCAAAACTCCAGAATTATCAAAAGCATAAAGCGGGAAAGTTTGAATAACTTGATATATAATCTTTGGTTGTTCAAACAAATGAGAATAACCTGAACCATAACGACTGAGTGCATACCAAGGAAATCTTCCTTGTTTAACTTCTGGACGAAGTTCTAAACCTTTTCTATGTTCTTCTAACCAAGACAAAACAGAAGGATAATTATTGATATTACAATCCCATTTTACAAAAATAATCCATAAATTATCCCATTCAGGACACCATCTTTTAATATCCTGACCTCTCAATATTGGTTTAATAATTTCCGCACATTTTGGATCATCTAAAATCAACTTTTTCTTAGTCGCATCATCTATGAAAAATGCCTCATTAAAACCTGTCATTATTCCCCGATATGGTTTAACCCCAGCAAAATCTTTTAACGCAATACCTACCCGTTGAATTTTCTGCATTAACTCATCCACCGCAGGAGGTTCTAAACTCCAAGCATGATCAGAAAACCGCGACCAGGGTATAGTATAACTATTGTCCTCATTCTGTACATATTGAGTAAGGTTAATTTTCGGTAACTCCTCACGGGGAACAACACAAACTAAAACCTCCTCTTTCCCCCTCCTCGCTTGCGGGGAGGGTTGGGGT
>NZ_JADEXH010000063.1:0-25102 GCF_015207205.1 Sphaerospermopsis sp. LEGE 08334
GTATTTTTGTTTTAGGGTAAGAAATCAGCTTTTTTGTATCGGTTAGTCCAAAAATCACCTATTGTTGACAGAGATCGTAAGTGTTCCACCGGACATGATATGAATCGCCAAAGGCAAAAGGCAAAAGTTAATATTCTCTCCCTGACTCCTAGACCCTAGATAGATGTAGAAGCTGACGAAGTTTGATTATTTGAATGTAATTCAGCATCTGCATCTGCCGATGCTTCATTTACTCGAATAATTTTTGCTCCCAGTTGCTGTAACTTCATATCTAATCTGTCATAACCACGATCTAGGTGTTTTAGTCCTTGAATAGTGGTTTTTCCTTCTGCTGCTAGTCCAGCTATAACCAAGGCTGCGGATGCCCGTAAATCTGTACCTATTACTGGTGCGCCGGATAAAATTGGCACGCCGCGAACAAAGGCAGTGTTACCTTTAACGCGAATGTCTGCCCCCAAGCGGTTTAACTCAGAAGCATGACGCAGACGATTTTCAAACACAGATTCGTTAATGATGCTGTCACCTTCCGCCAAAGTCAGCAAGGACATAAATGGCGCTTGCATATCTGTGGGAAATCCCGGATGGGGTAAAGTATCAATATCTGTAGCTCTGAGTTTTTCTGCTGGCAAAACCCTCAAGCAGTCTGAACCTTCTTCAATGATAGGTACGCCAATATCCCGCAACTTGGCAATGACGGGAATTAGATGATCCGGTGCTACGGGAGACAGTAACAGTTCTGAACGAGTGATTGCACCAGCGACTAAAAAAGTTCCTGTTTCAATGCGATCAGGAATAATACTATAGTCGGTAGAATGTAATTTTTCCACACCAACAATAGTAATGGTACTCGTACCTGCACCTTGAATTTTTGCTCCCATTGAATTACAGAAGTTGGCTAAATCAACTACTTCTGGCTCTCTGGCTGCATTTTCAATAATGGTTTCCCCATCAGCTAAGGTAGCTGCCATCATTAAGGTTTCGGTTGCACCGACGCTGGGAGTATCTAAGTAAATTTTCGCTCCTTTCAATCTGTTATTGCTACCGGGAACGTAGGCATTACAAATACCATGCTCAATTTGCACCTCTGCTCCCATTGCTTGCAGTCCTCGGACGTGCAAATCAACTGGTCTAGCACCAATGGCACAACCCCCCGGTAATGGCATTTGTGCTACACCCAATCGCGCCAAAATTGGACCGATCGCAAAAAAACTGGCTCGCAGTTGGGTAACTAATTCATAGGGTGCTTTAGATGTGCTGATATCTATGGCATTGATATCTAAAATATCCCCTTGTCTGGTCAAGGACAAACCTAAAGCGGATAAAACTTGACCCATGCGTTCTACATCCGCTAATAAGGGGACATTGCGAATCCGACAATCTCCTGAACAAAGCAAAGCTCCAGCCATGATCACTAATGCTGAATTTTTTGCCCCGCTGATTCTTACATGACCTTGTAAAGAATGTCCACCCCAAATTTGCAAGACTGAGGAGTCTGCTTCAGGTGACAACTTGCCCTCTGGTAAGCTGCTAGAAGAATTAATAAATCTACCTCCAAAAAATAAATAATAATAAAGATTTGAAGTTGGTTTCGATTCTACAGTAAAGAATTGATTTGTCTACATTTTCTTTCTTTGGGCATTGGGCATTGGGTATTGAGTTATTAATCTTCCCCAGTCACCTGTTCCCTATAAAGAATTATATTGACAATTTTCCATATTTACGCAATAATAGGAAATTGGTGATAAGATAATAAATGCCAGCGGAACTGGCGGAATTGGCAGACGCGCTAGATTCAGGTTCTAGTGCCGCAAGGCTTCCGGGTTCAAGTCCCGGGTTCCGCATGATTAACATAATATTGGGTTTTAGATCACTCTAAAATCCGAAATCCGAAATCTAAAATCGTGTTGACCAGTTTACAAAATCCCCTAGTTAAGCAGATCCGCAAGTTGCACTCTACCAAAGAGAGGCATAAACAACAATTATTTTTATTGGAAGGGACCCACTTATTAGAAGAAGCTTGTGCGGTTAACTATCCTTTAGAAACTGTATGTTGTACTACGCAATGGGAACAGGCACATCCTCAATTATGGCAAGTGGCTTGTAATCGGTGTAATCGGGCAGAAATTGTCAGTGCAGAAGTTTTAGCAGCGATCGCAACTACAGTACAACCAGATGGTGTGGTAGCGACTGCAAAACGGGGTGAACAGGAAAACCAAGTTCCTTGGAGTGGGTTAGTTTTGGCTGTGGAAACTTTGCAAGATCCCGGTAATTTGGGAACTATTATTAGAACTGCGGCAGCTGCGGGTGCGTCGGGTTTATGGTTGAGTGATGATAGTGTTGATTTAGATAACCCCAAGGTTTTACGTGCATCTGCTGGACAGTGGTTTCGCTTAAATAAGGCAGTGAGTGAAGATTTAAAAGCAACAGTCCAAGAATGTCAGCAAGCGGGAATGCAGGTAATTGCTACTTTACCAACTGCCAGTTTAACTTATTGGGAGGTAGATTGGCAAAAACCGAGTTTAATTTTACTGGGAAATGAAGGTGCTGGTTTATCAGATGATTTAGCCACAATGGCAGATACTCAAGTTAAAATTCCCCTTAGTCCAGGGGTTGAGTCCTTGAATGTGGCGATCGCAGCAGCTTTAATGTTATATGAAGCCCAGCGACAATTAACTCATAGGTGAACAATTTAATTTTTCGGTTTTGCACGAGACAAAAGGCAAAAAACAAGAATTTTTTAATTACCTTTTACCTGTTACCTTTTACCTGTTACCTTATTGTGATAACTGAATAGTTTGGTGATAGAAATGAATAAATTAATTAAAAAAATTATCATTGCTTTAAGTGCAGTTCTCATTGTTGTGAGTTTGATGGGATGTAATATTCTATTTGCTGGCTCTGGTGAAGTTGTAGAAAGAGTAAGTGATGGTGATACATTGGTGTTAAGAGGTGCAGATGATCAAAAATTTACAGTTAGATTTGCTTGTGTGGATGCACCAGAAATACCTCACACCAACAAAGAAAAAAATAGTAGGCGGGTTCGGGATATAAATCAATTTAATTGGGGAGTAAAAGCACAAATACGGGTACAAGAATTGGTGAAACAGTCAGGCGATCGCGTGAAGTTGGATATTATAGAAAGCGATCGCTATGGTAGAAAAGTTGCAGAAGTACGATTAAAAGATGGTACTTTTATCCAACAAGTTTTGTTAGAAGAAGGTTTAGCTAAAGTTTATCGTCCTTATTTAAGCAAGTGTCCCAGTAAAGATATCATCCAACAAGCAGAAGCACAAGCAAAACAGCAAAAGCTAGGAGTTTGGAATGATAGAAAATTTGTTGATCCTTGGGAATATCGGAAGTTTAGCAAGGCTAATTAAAATGATGATAATTGAAAAAAATTAAATCTTAATTACGAATTATCAATTATCAATTATCAATTATGCAATTTGCACCTCTATTTCCGATAGTTTACCGCATACTTCAACCGAGTTTTCCTCACTGTCTTTGGTGTGGGGATAGTAATAGTAAAAAAATAGCACTCACCTTTGATGATGGACCCCATCCTCAATACACACCTCAAGTATTGAAAGTTTTAGAACATTACAACATTACAGCTAGTTTTTTTTGGTTGGGTGTTTGTGTTAACCGTTCACCCCATATTGCTAAAGCTGTGAAAGATAGAGGACATTGGATAGGGTTACATGGTTACGAACATCATTCTTTTCCCACCCTGTCAGAAATTCAACTGAAACAGAGTTTAGAAAAAACCCAAATTGCAATTTATAATGCTTGTGAATTACAACCGCAACAACTGAGAGATGTACGTCCTCCTAACGGTTTTTTCACACCCAAAACATTACAATTATTTCAACAGTGGAATTATAGACCAGTAATGTGGAGTGTTGTTCCAGAAGACTGGGTGCGTCCTGGTGTTTCTATTGTTGTTAACCGAGTTTTAAAACAAGTTCAAAATGGATCATTAATAGTATTACATGATGGAGTTTGTGGTGGACAAGATGTAGCAAAAACTATCAAAATTTTGATTCCCCAACTATTACAAAAAGGCTATGAATTTGTAACACTTGATAAATTATGACAGTTATAGCAGGAGTTAGGAGTAGAAGAGGAAATAGGCAATTTTTTATTTTCTATCCTAGAAAGGAGAGGTTTTAAAACTGGGAGCATCCCAAATGTGTAAGTTTATTTTTTGTGCGAGGTAAAGACGTGAAATGAACAAACCACGTTCTGCGAAGCAGTTCCCGAGGGGAAGAAGGAAAAAGAGAGTTTTTGGTGTTGCTGCGGTTATTTTTTCCAAATTGGGATGCTCTCTTAAAACTTGAATACAATAATTGTCAATTATCAATTTTCAATTGTCAATTTACAAAGATGAAACTGCACAAACCTGTAAACCGACAGGAGTTTGAATAATTAAAGATTCAACACCAAAAACCTCAGAAATATTATGTGGAGTTATTACAGTTTCCGGTGTACCAACTTCCCAAAGATGACCTTGTTTTAATAAAGCAATTCTCGAACTATAACGAGCAGCTAAATTTAATTCATGTAAAACAGTGACGATAGTTAATTGTTGTTGGAGATTGAGATTTTTGAGTAATTCTAATAACTGAAGTTGATAATTGATATCTAAATAAGTTGTCGGTTCATCTAATAATAAAACCTTGGGTTCTTGTGCCAAAGCTAAAGCTAAAAAAGCCCGTTGTCTTTCACCTCCAGAGAGATTTTCTACCAGGCGATCGCTAAATTTTTCAAGTTGTGTTTTTTGAATTGCAGTTTCTACAATTTGTTTATCATTACCTGTTAACTCCCATTGCCACCATTGTTGATGAGGAGTTCTACCCAAACTCACTAATTGACGTACAGTTAAACCAGCAGGAACAGGTTGTTGTTGTGGTAAAAGAGCTAACTTTTGGGCAACTAAATTAGGTGGTTGAGAATGAATAGCTTTACCATCAAGTAAAACCACACCACCTTGAGGTAAAAGAATACGACTAACTAACTTTAATAAAGTAGACTTACCCGAACCATTAGCACCAACTAAACTCAACCATTCACCAGTTTGTAAAGACAAATTCACATCTTGAACAATGGGTAAAGCAGTGTAACCACCAGAGAGATTTTCTAATTCTAAAGGCATAGTTTTTAATTGATAATTGATAATTGATAATTGGTAATTGGTAATTCTAACCTAAACCACCGGAACGACGATAAAGCAACCAAATAAACAGAGGAGAACCCAACAAAGCAGTCACCGAACCAACAGGAAGTTCCACCGCACCAAGTCGCGCTAATAAATCTGCAAACATCAATAACCAAGCACCAGCAACAGCAGAAAAAGGCAAAACAAAACGGTTATCAGTTCCCACCATTAAACGTACAGCATGGGGAACAAGTAAACCCACAAAACCAATTAAACCAGCAATACTAACAGCACCAGCAGCTAATAAAGTAGCCACACCACCAATTAATAAACGGGAACGTAATAAAGAAACACCCAAACCCACAGTTAACTCATCACCCAAAGCCAAAACATTGAGCGATCGCGCCAACAAACAACCACATAATAAAGCTGAAATAATATAAGGACTAGCAGTAGAAATTTCTTGCCAACCGCGACCATTTAAACTACCCACTAACCAACTTAAAGCAATTTGTACCTGACCATCTTCAGCCATTAATAATAACGTACTTTGCACAGAACCAAACAAAGCACTAACAGCAACCCCTCCCAAAATTAACCTTTCTACAGAAATTCCTCCCGGAGAACGACCGAGAAAAATCACAATAGCAGAAGTCAAAATTGCCCCCAACCAAGCAGCAAAAGGAATCGCAATTGGGAACACCTGTAAAACAATCATAATAATCACAATTAAGCCAGCACCCGCAGAAATTCCCAAAATAAAAGGGTCAGCCAAACTATTACGCAACATCCCCTGTAAAAGAGCGCCAGACATACCCAAAGCCGCCCCTACAACCATTGCAGCAATAATTCTAGGCAGCCGTAAATCCCAGAGAATAGTTTGTTTAATGGGGTCGCCTTCCCGTATCAAAGCTTGATAAAAATCAACAAAATTAAAATTAACAGCACCTTGAGAAAGAGAGACAAAAAAAGTCAAACCCAAAGCACCGACCATAAAAATAATAGACCAGAATAGACGATGTTTAGTAAATAGATTCTGCATTGTTAGTAGTAAGGACTTCAGTCCTTTTATATTTTACAATAAAAGTATATCGAACCAAAAAATTAAACTCTTACTCTCTGCACCTCTGCGCCTCTGCGTGAAACAAAAAATTAATCAATATTGGGTTTCATCACTTCAACCCAACCTACATATAAATTATTGAATTATGCCACCTTTAAAGACTTACCTAAAACCTGCGGTTCAGGAAGCGGTTCACCATCAGCCAAACAAGATTCAACCAACATTGCTAACACCTCCTGAGCATTTTTTAAAGCCTCCTCGTAAGTTTCCCCATGAGTACAAGGCTGCATTATATTAGTAAAATCAGGCAGTGAAACTACATAACATTTATCTTCATCAGACCATTGAATAATAATCGTATATTTCATTCCTTTGCTTTATTTCCTTGAAACAAACTTGTTAATTTTGCATTTCTCTCTTTTTGCGCCTTAGCGTCTTTGCGTGAGAAAAATAACCCATCATCACCCACCCAAAATCTCTCTTAAATCTCTTTTCTCTGCGTTCTCTGCGTCTCTGCGTGAAATAAAACCTACAAAACCTCCAAAACCCGCCCCACATCAACCAAAGTATTCGCACACAAAATACCCGAAGCAGCAACAGCAGGAACACCAATACCCGGTAACGTACTATCACCAACCCGGTACAAACCCTTAACAGGAGTAAACATACTTGGAAACATCCCCTTACCAGCAGCTATACCAGGACCATAAGTACCCCGATAACGCCGCAAATAACCCGCATGAGTTAAAGGAGTACCAACCAACTCCAAAACCACACGCTCCCGAACATCAGGGATAACACGCTCCAAAGCCCGGTATAAACTCTGCGCCTTTTCCCGCTTTCGATTTTCATAATTATCATCCCGTTCCCAGCCCGCAAAAGGTTCTAAAGTGTAAGCATGAACAACATGATGTCCTTCCGGTGCTAACGACGCATCCCACACACTAGGAATAGAAATCATGCAAGTATTTCCAGGAACAGTAATATCTTTATTGGAATCATGCACCACCACATGATGACCCGTTAAATTCTCCAACCCTTCCGCCTTAATCCCTAAGTGTAAGTGCATAAAACTATCAACTGCTGGTGTATCTAAAGCAGCCTGGCGATAACTTGCAGGTAAATCTTCAGGACGTAGCAAATTATTATAAGTATCCCAAAGAGTCGCATTAGAAATAACTCTAGACGCTCTTAAAATCTCAGCCTCCCTTTTTAAGGGGGGTTGGGGGGATCTCAACTTCACACCTACAGCTTTTCCCCCTTCCACCAAAATCTGCTCAACATGACAACCCAAACGCAACTCACCACCAAAACACTGTAAACCCCGTACCAAAGCATCAACAATGGCTTTACTACCTCCCACGGGATACTCAACCCCAGCGCGGGAACGTTCACCGAGCATAAAAGCTACTTCAGGGGCAATTGTTCCTTCAGCCTTTAAACCTGATAATAAAAAGCATTCCAGGTCAATTAGTCGCCTTACCCAAGGGTCTTTGATGGTAGCATCCATCACACTACCAACAGAACTTTGCACAATGGGCAAATTTAACAACATTTTACCCAAAGAAGGTAAATAACGTTGTAACAATAGAGGTATGACCTGCCAATCAGCCCGCAATGCTATGGTGGGAATATCTTTCATTGCGTCGTAAAGTCCCAACAGACGCTGTTCAAACTGTTGAAATTCCTTAGCACCAGCAGGGGTGATTTTTTCTAATTCCTGACGGTAACGTTCAGCATTACTATAAACTGCAAAAGTGCCTTCAGGAAAATGATAATGTCCTAAAGGATCGTAAGGTATAACTGGGAGAGATTCGCCGATCGCATCGAGAATTTGTTTAAGGGGATTTAAACTTTGAGAACCACTTAAACCGCAATAAAAGGAGGGACCAGAATCAAACTCAAAACCGCGTCTTTTAAAAGTGTGCGCTGCACCACCGGGAATAGTATGACTTTCACAGACTACAACCCGTTTTCCATAACGTGCAAGTAACGCAGCCGCAGATAAACCACCGATACCACTACCAATTACAATAATATCTGTCATTAGTCATTAGTCATTAGACTATTTATATAATATCACCAATTACCAATAACCAATCACCAATTACCAATCACCAATCACCAATGACCAATCACCAATCACCCAAAAAAGAACCATTAATTGAACTAAGAGGTATTTCTAAATCCTTTGGTAAAAATAAGGTTTTAGATGATGTTGATTTGCAAATTTTCCAAGGAGAAGCAATAGGAATTATTGGACCTTCAGGAACTGGTAAATCCACAATTTTAAGAATTATAGCTGGTTTATTACAGCCGGATGCAGGAGAAATTTATATTCAAGGGATAAAGCGAGAGGGGTTAATAGAAGATGGTGGTGATCCGGTGAGTATTGGGATGGTATTTCAGCAAGCAGCCTTATTTGACTCCTTGAATGTAGATGAAAACGTCGGTTTTTCATTGTATCAGAATACAAAATTGGAGCGATCGCAAATTCGCAAACTGGTTAACGAAAAATTAGAAATGGTAGGTTTACCAGGTATTGGTCATCTTTATCCCTCAGAACTATCGGGAGGGATGCGAAAACGGGTAAGTTTTGCGCGTGCAATTATGTCTAATCCCGAAAATCCCAAAGACAACCCAGAAGTTTTATTATACGATGAACCTACAGCCGGACTTGATCCTATTGCTTCAACAGTAATTGAGGATTTAATTCGCAATTTGCAATGTACACAAGGAGTCTGTAGTACCTACTGCATCGTTACCCACCAAGATAGTACCATTCGCCGGACATCTGACAGGTTGATATTTCTTTATCAAGGAAAAGTGCAATGGCAAGGTAAAGTAAGTGAAATAGATCATACTGAAAATTCTTTGATCAGACAATTTATGAGTGGAAGTATACATGGTCCGATTCAAGTTGCTGGTTGATAATATATTTCAGGAGTCAGGAGTTCTAGGAGTCAGGAGTCAGAATAAAAATAATTATTTCCTATTTTCTATTCCCAGTATTTACAAATTAATAATTACCAATTACCAATTACCAATTACCAATTACCAATCAGGACTATTTTTATGGAGCGGGAAAAAATGCGAGGTCTAATTAGTGGCTTCACTTCTACACGAACTTTTAGAGAAGGATCGGTAGGTTTATTAATCTTACTAGGTTTAGGAGCATTTGGGGTAATATTGCTATGGTTAAATAGAATCACGCCCGGAAGCAGTTCTTATAAAGCTGTGGTTGAATTTGCTAACGCTGGGGGAATGCAAAAAGGCTCACCAGTTCGTTATCGTGGTGTGAAAGTGGGTAGTATTTCTAGTATCAAAACCGGAGCAAATGCTGTTGATGTAGAAATTGAAATCAACGATCCTCAATTAAAAATTCCTGCTGATTCTAAAATTGAAGCAAATCAAAGTGGATTAATTAATGAAAGTATCATTGATATTACTCCACCACCTAATGCACAAGTTCCTCAAGATATTGCCGGACCATTAGATAAAGATTGTAATCCTGGTTTGATTATTTGTAACGAATCTGCTAAATTAAAAGGTGAGATAGGAATTAGCGTTGATGAACTGATTAGAGAATCATCTGATTTTGCGGCTCAATATAATAATAAGGAATTTTACGACAACGTTAATCGTCTGTTAGTAACTTCTGCGAATGCGGCTGATAGTGTGGCTAAACTCAGTCGAGAAATGCAAAGTGTCAGCAGAAGTTTTCAAGGACAATTAGGCACATTTTCTAATACTGCTGTCACCATACAAAGAGCAACAAATGAACTGACAACCACAACAACAAAAACCGCAAATCAATTAGGTACAACAGCGAGTGAATTTAGTACAACTGCAAAACAAGCAAGTAGGTTATTAAATAACTTAGATGACTTATTAACTACAAATCGTTCTGCTTTAGTCGGTACTTTAAATAATATTACCCAAACCAGTAACCAACTACGTCAAACAGTTAGTAGTTTATCACCTGCGGTTAATCGTTTAACAGAAGGAGAATTATTGAAAAATTTAGAAATTCTCTCTGCTAACGCTGCGGAAGCTTCTGCTAATTTAAAAGATGCTTCTAAAACTTTAAATGATCCGCAAAATATTGTGCTTTTGCAACAAACTTTAGACGCTGCTAGAGTAACTTTTGAAAATACCCAAAAAATTACATCTGACTTAGATGAATTAACAGGAGATCCGAAATTTCGGCAAAATCTTTTACAATTGGTAAATGGTTTAAGTAAATTGGTATCTTCTACAGAAAATATGCAGCAACAAACCAAGGTAGCTTTTACCTTAGATGCTCTCAAAACCTCTATGAAGCAATCTGAAAATATCACACCTCAACCTACTCTCAAAGCTGCTTTACAGACACCTAAAGAAATTAAAAATAACACTAAAAATATCACTGCCACCCCAGACATAAAAACTGTTGAAAAAAACAACAAAGTAGTAATTTCTAAACCCTCACCAACCACAGAAATAATCAAATTAAACACTCAAACAGAGTTATTACCACCTGTAGTTACTTCTGAACCATCTTCTCAAGAAAAAGCCTTAACTCCCACCTTACCTACTGCTGTGGAAAGTTCTGAAAACATCCCCCAAAACCCCATTACACCTACTCCAAACTTATCCCAAGAACAGTTATTACAAAAGTTACGGGAGCATAAGGGGACAGGTGACAGGTGACAGGTGACAGTAAGAAGGTAAGAGAGAATAGGTAATAATTTTACCAATTACCAATTACCAATTACCAATCACCAATTACCAATCACCAATCACCAATTTAATTCCAATCTTCCTCTTCCTTCTTCCCGCGACTTTTATAAATGCCTCCAACCTGATGTATTTCGCGGGTTTTGGCAAAAAGTTCCGCTTCCGTTAAACCCCAACGTTGCAAAACTTGATCTAAGCCTTGTTGAATGTCCCGTGCGCCAGGAAAGCCTTGATAGCGTATTCTCATCCGAGCTAATTCAGCTAAATTGTAATCTGTTGCCTCCTGAGAGAGTAAACTATTAATAAGGGGGCGATCGCGGTTGTAGAGTGGATGCTGTTGATCTTTACTTGCGGAAGATTCTGTCATAAATTTTACCGATGATAGGATTTCACTTTACCCAAGTTGACAGGCTCAACAGTTGCCAGAATAGCCAAATTTTTAGCCATAACTGGCAAATGACGGCTACTACACCTGAGCTAATTACGGCTCTCACCACTGTCATCCAAGTTTAAATAAAGATACATTATCTTTAAGAAAATACAAGAAACTTTAGATCAGGGTGAACCTTTAAATCACCCAAAGTCCAAGCAGCAAGGGAGCAAGAACCCGCTATGTTTGAACACTTCACGTCCGAAGCCATCAGGGTAATTATGTTAGCTCAGGAGGAAGCACGCCGCCTGGGACATAACTTTGTCGGTACAGAACAAATTCTCCTGGGTTTAATGGGAGAAGGAACAGGGGTTGCTGCTAAAGTGCTGGCTGAGTTAGGCATTAACCTGAAAGATGCGCGTCGAGAAGTCGAAAAAATTATTGGTCGGGGTTCTGGTTTTGTCCCACCGGAAATTCCTTTTACACCAAAAGTCAAGAGTCTATTTGAGCAGTCCTTTAGAGAAGCTCATAGTCTTGGACACAATTACATAAACACTGAACATTTATTGTTAGGTTTAACTGAGGCGGGGGAAGGAGTAGCCGCCAAAGTATTGCAAAATCTTGGTGTTGACCTGCAAACTATCCGCAATGCCGTGATGAGTGTGTTAGGTGAAGATAACACGGTTTTTGCTGGTGGCGGACGCAATACCAGACGTAATCAAAATCTGAGTATAGAAGAATTTGGGCGTAATCTCACCAAATTAGCTCAAGAAGGCAGATTAGATCCGGTAGTGGGTCGGCAAAATGAAATTGAGCGCACTGTACAAATTCTCGGTCGTCGTACCAAAAACAACCCGGTGTTGATCGGTGAACCTGGTGTTGGGAAAACTGCGATCGCCGAAGGTTTAGCTCAACGGATCATTAACCAAGACGTTCCTGAAGTATTACTGGACAAAGAAGTAATTAGTCTGGATATGGGTTTACTGGTTGCAGGAACTCGCTTCCGGGGCGACTTTGAAGAACGTCTAAAAAAAATCATGGATGAAATTCGCTCCGTTGGTAATATCATCCTGGTAATTGATGAAATTCATACCCTCGTCGGCGCTGGTGGTACAGAAGGCGGTTTAGATGCAGCTAACATCCTCAAACCCGCATTAGCTAGAGGTGAACTGCAATGTATTGGTGCAACTACTTTAGATGAATACCGTAAATACATTGAACGGGATGCAGCGTTAGAGAGACGTTTTCAACCGATTTTGGTGGGAGAACCATCAGTAGCAGAAACTATTGAAATTCTCTATGGTTTGCGCGGTGCGTATGAACAACACCACAAAGTTACCATTGCTGATGATGCAATAATAGCAGCAGCACAGTTATCAGATCGTTATATTAGCGATCGCTTCTTACCAGATAAAGCCATAGACTTAATAGATGAAGCTGGTTCGCGTGTGCGTTTACGTCACTCCCGCATCATCAACAACAAAGAACTAAAACTGCAACTGAAAAACGTCAGCAAAGACAAAGCAGACGCTATCAGACTTCAAGACTTTGGTAAAGCTAGTAAACTGCGTCAAGAAGAAATAGAACTGCAAACCAAACTCGATCTAGAAGAAAACCTGCAAACTCTCAACATTCCCAGCGTTGACGAAGAAGACATTGCCGAGATCGTCGCTTCTTGGACAGGTGTACCAGTAAATAAACTAACTGAATCTGAATCAGAGTTATTACTACACTTAGAAGACACCCTACACACACGCCTGATCGGTCAAGAACAAGCAGTTACAGCCGTTTCTCGCGCTATTCGTCGCGCCCGTGTGGGTTTAAAAAATCCTAATCGCCCCATCGCCAGCTTTATCTTCTCTGGTCCTACAGGGGTAGGAAAAACCGAACTAGCTAAAGCATTAGCGGCTTACTTCTTCGGTTCTGAAGATTCCATGATTCGCTTAGATATGTCCGAATACATGGAAAGCCATAATGTTTCCAAGCTCATCGGTTCACCTCCAGGTTATGTAGGCTACGACGAAGGCGGACAATTAACGGAAGCAGTGCGGCGCAAACCCTACACAGTGCTACTTTTCGACGAAATCGAAAAAGCGCACCCCGATGTATTTAATATGCTGCTGCAACTTTTAGATGACGGTCATCTTACGGATGCTAAGGGACGGAAAGTAGACTTCAAGAACACCTTAATTATCTTGACATCTAACATTGGTTCTAAGGTAATTGAAAAAGGTGGTTTGAGTTTAGGGTTTGAATTTGATAACCAAGCTGATGCAAGTTATCAACGTATCCGCAACTTAGTAAACGAAGAACTGAAGAATTATTTCCGTCCTGAGTTCTTAAACCGTCTTGATGAAATTATCGTCTTCAGTCAGTTGAACAAAGAGGAAGTCAAGCAAATTGCTGACATTATGCTGCGTGAGGTTGCTAACCGCTTAACTGAAAAAGGCATCAAATTAGAAGTCACAGCAGCCTTTAAGGAACTGGTGGTGAGAGAAGGTTATGATCCTAGTTATGGTGCTAGACCTTTACGCAGGGCTATTATGAGACTTTTGGAAGACTCCTTAGCTGAGGCTATTTTATCTAGTCAGATCATCGAAGGTGATACAGCTATTGTGGATGTTGATGATGATGGCCAGGTGAAGGTGAGGAAAGCAGAAACCCGCGAGTTACTGTTAACTAAAGTTGGTTAATTTTGAATAACATATTGACGTTATTCCGTTAATGGGGTAAAGGGAAAAGGTAAAGAAAAACCTTTAACCTTTACCCTTTATATATTGATAAGCTGTTACACAGCTAAATTGTATAATCATAATATTATGAACTCTTGTGTAACAGGCATCTTGCCCGCCAATCGTGTACCTCATTACAAAGGAAAGTGCTGTATATTGCTATTAGTCTTAAATTGACTGTTTTAGCTAATCACTTTGTCCTGGTGTCACATATTCAATTGCAAGATTGATGGTAATTTATTTTTGCACAAATTCCTGATTACCAATTGCAATCAAACCTATGACACTCAATTTATATTTACTGCGACATGGGGAAACAACTTTTAGTCAAAATGGCAATTTCTGTGGTGAAACCGATGCAGAATTGACAACCGCAGGAATACAGATGGCAGAAAGTTTTGCCGATGTTTATAAACAATTGCAATGGAAAGGGGTTTATGTTAGTCCCATGAAACGCACCATTGCCACTGCCAAACCATTTTGTGATGCGGTGGGAATAGATATGCAGGTGAGAGAAGGACTCAGAGAAGGTAGTTATGGTGCATGGGAAACCAAAAGTAAATCCTTTGTACAAGAGAACTACACAGAAAACTATATCAAATGGTTGTCAGAACCTGCTTGGAATGCTCCTCTAGGAGGAGAAACAGCCGTAGAAATTGCTAACCGGGCAATACCCGTGATTACTGAAATTATAGACAAACACCCAGAAGGTAATGTTTTAGTAGTTTCCCATAAAGCCACAATTCGGATTATACTTTGTAGCTTACTAGGAATTGATTTGGGATGTTATCGCTATCGAGTCAATATTTTAGTAGCCTCAGTCAGTAAAGTGAAATTTGATGTTAATGGTCCATTGTTGGAGATATTAGGCGATCGCTACCATATACCTGATCATATTCGCTCACGTCCAGGAACATAAACACACCTTACTTCACTTCTGACTCCCGGAGGTTAAGAGAAAAGTAGGGGCAATACGTGGTTGCCCCGATTTGCATCTAGCTAACGGTTCGCTGCTCCATTAGAATTTGATAAGAATACTGGAAATCATCAAGAGTAATCCTAATAGCAGCCGGGTCTGTTTCCCCTTGGTCTCGAAAACGGCGAATTGCTTTCACAGCAGCCTGATTGCACAGCAAAACTAAATCTGCTCCGTTCCAGCCCTCTGTCGCCTTAGCCCAATATTCTAGATCCACATCTAATAGAGGTCTGCCCTCAGTGTAGACTCGCAAAATTTCTAGACGGCTGGCTAAATCAGGTAAATCAACCTTGAGTTGCAAGTCTAATCTTCCTGCCCGTAATAAAGCAGGGTCAAGGGCATCAGGACGATTAGTAGCGCCAATCACTAAAATATTAGTTCCCGTCTCTAAACCATCCAATTCAGTGAGTAATTGCCCGACTACGCGGTTACTAACTCCCGAATCACCGGTGTAAGTTCCCCGTGCTGGAGCTAAGGTATCAATTTCATCAATAAATATGACACAGGGATCAGCTTGCCTGGCTTTAGCAAATAATTCTCGCACAGCTTGTTCACTAGATCCCACCCAACGAGTAAGTAACTCTGGACCATTGATACCAATAAAATTAGCTCTGGCTTGGGAAGCTACGGCCTTAGCTAATAAAGTTTTACCAGTTCCTGGAGGACCCCAAAGTAAGATGCCCCTGGGTGCTACGGCCTTGGTTTGGCGGTAAAGTTCTGGATACAGTAAAGCTCCTTCGACGGATTCCTGTAGAGTTCGCTTAATTGTCTCCAAACCACCAATATCTTCCCATTCCACATGGGGGACTTCAACTTCCATGCTACGAAGCACTGCTGGTTTGATTTCTTTGAGTGCTTGTATAAAATCCGATTGATTCACCGTCATAGTGTCAGGAACTTGCACATCAATCGAAGGAACTTGACGGCGTAAAGCGATGTAAGCTGCTTTTTGACATACGGCTTTTAAGTCAGCACCTACAAATCCAACAGTGCGATCGCTGATAAATTCCAAATTCACCGTATCATCCACAGGCATATTACGAGTCAGAACTTGTAATATTTCTTTGCGTCCGTTGTTGTCTGGAATGCGAAACTGAATTTCCCGGTCAAATCTTCCTGGACGACGTAGGGCTGGATCAAGATGGTCAGGGCGGTTAGTAGCTGCTAGAACAATCACCCCTTGAGTTTGGGTGAAACCATCCATCAAGCTTAATAACTGAGCAACTAAACGTTTTTCTACTTCCCCTTCCACTGCACTGCGATCTGGGGCGAGGCTATCAATTTCATCAATAAAAATAATACAGGGAGCATTTTTGGCGGCTTTTTCAAAGATACCTCGCAGTCTTTGTTCTGCTTCTCCGTAATATTTGCTGATTACTTCTGGTCCGACTAGAGCAATATAGTTAACTCCTAATTCCTCAGCCAATGCCCTGGCTGTCAGAGTTTTACCAGTACCTGGAGGTCCTACCAACAGTACGCCATGTGTGGGTTCTAGTCCCAATTTAACCAGCAAATCAGGGCGTTTTAAGGGAACAGCAATTAGTTCTTTGAGTTCTTTGAGAACTTCACTCAGTCCGCCGATATCTTTGAGGGTCATACCCGAATTAGAATCCGGTGGTATGATCGGCTCTGATGAACCTGCATTAGCGGCTGGAGAGGAAGGAGAAGGGGAAGTAGAAGGAGAGGAAGGAGTGCGGATCCGACTAGTCCCTATATTGCTACTACTCCCACGGGGAATATTGCCTGTTCTGGGAATACTACTGACGGATCTTGTGTTAAACTGCACATCAGTTTTCACTTCTCCACTGTCAATTTTTTCTTCTAACGTCTTGACCAATTCTATGAACTGCTCAAATCCTTTGAATAAATCACTCATGACATCCCTTTCTAAAATGAACTTGCAAAAATATTGTTGCGGCTAAATTGTTCTTTAATTGGAGGTTAGTTCCTCAAATGCAAATAAAAGATCAGCCGCGCCTTTGATTCGGTCTATTGGTTCTACCGACCTGGGTAATTGAGGCAAGCGAATAATCGTTTGTTCTGAAAATAATCCCTGATTAATTTCTGAATTTTGAGTGTAGCGATTTTGCACCACATAGCGTTGTTGAATTCCCATTTTTTTCAGAGATTCTGTTAAGCGGATATGTTCAGCTATAATTGCTTCCTCTGCCTGAATTACACCTATAAATTGGGTGTGTTTGGGGTCTTTCAATTTCTTTTGAGCTTGGATAACTTGTTGGCGCAGATTACGTAGCCGTCCAATGAAATCAACTCGACCCAAAACGTCTTGATATTTCATCCATAGCTTAAATATCCAAGATAACCAATCTCCTAAAGCTGAGGGCATTGCTAAGAATTGTAGCAGATGACCTGTAGGAGCAGTATCTAAAATAATCAAATCTTGCTGGTTACTTTCTAATAAATTTATAATCGTAATTAGGGATAGCATTTCATCAATTCCTGGTAAAGCTTGAGACATGATCTGTCTCCAAGCCTCTGGCAGATAAGCCATATTGACATTTGTGTCTGTTGCTGTTCCTTCACCACTAATCATATCCGCTAATTCCCAAAGATAATCAGTACGAAACTGATCTAATATTTTGTCAGCATCAATTTCTTGTCCGCTTAAATTAGGAGCTAATAATTTGGCCTGATGCCCCAATTTTTCTCCAAAAGCATCTCCCAAAGAATGAGCAGGATCTATGGAAATAACACGAATTTTTTGCTCAGGATAATGATTGGCAAAAGCCCAACCCATTGCTGCTGATACTGTAGTTTTGCCGACTCCGCCTTTGCCGCCGACAATAATTAGTTGACATCCTGCTGCTAAAAAATCACTAAAGCTTGGTGGTATTCTCACTGGCCATGTAATGACTGGAGCCGATACTAGTTCAACTTGCTCAATTTTTTGAATTTGTGCGGCTAGATGATCTAATTCTAAATTACCTAATGGGGCTGATGGCTGTTGTGGGACAATAAAAACTGGTTGATTTTGGGAAATATTTAAGAACTTTTGTAGGTATTTTTCCTGCTCTGCATAACGATCTGGATCTATATTGGCATCTGTCAAAATTCGATTGATTAATATTCCTGAGTAGGGAACATCTAAGGTTTTTAACTGTTCTAAAAATCTCTCTGTTTCTGCCAAACACATCGGTTCAGCAATGGCAATTACTAAACAACCTGTAAAGTGATTATCTTGTAGTAGTCTTCTACCTTCTGATAATTGAAATTTGAGATCAGCTAAAAAGTTGTCAACTTCATCACGGGTATAACTACCTGTGAAAGTTTCTGTGATCACTTGATGTTTCTTTTGGAATAATTCTAATGAATTTAAAATTACATCTAGAAAATCCTTTAAGCGCAATAAATTCAATGTATGTCCAGAAGGTGCCATATCAACTACTATGCGATCAACGCTTTTGTCTGATAGTAACCTTTGTATTTCTAGTAATCCCATCAGTTCGTTTAAGCCAGGCCAGTTTAAATCCCAAACTGGGGCTAAGTCGTCTCCATCAGCTAAACTTCCTCTTTCCACTAATAGTTCCAAAAATTGACTATATTTTGCCCTAAATTCTAATAGCAGTTTTTGAGCATCTAAAGCCTGAATACTCAAATTGGGTAAATCTGCTATTGGTGCAGCATCATCTGTCACTTTTGCAAGTAATACATCTCCTAAAGAATGTGCCGGATCTGTGGACAATAATAAGATTTTTTCTTCCGGGAACTTTGTCGCCCAATAACGAGCAAAACAGCAAGACATGGTGGTTTTACCGACTCCGCCTTTGCCGCTAAACAGAAGTAAATTAAGTGAATCGTACTGGTTCATAATTTTCAAAATCAATCAAATAATAGTTAATAAGCATTAAATAAAATGGTAAGGTGGAAGAACATCTCCCAAAGATAAATCCCAGCGTGGGCAAGCTTTTTGCCAATTTAAAAATTGTTCTAAAATTAAAATTTTATCTTGAGAGCTAACCAAAATATAAATTCTTACTTCTTCTGGCTTGTCTTGAATAACTATTGGCAATTGATGTACATTTCTGATGACATCAATTAAGTTTTGTTTTTCTGTATCTTGAGCAATAGTAAAGTTTTGTCTATTTTGATATTGTTGTTTTTTAGCTAAAAAGTAATTTCTGCCTTTTTCCGTAAATGCTTCTGTTTCAGGTAAAGAATGAGGAATTAGTTTTAAACAAAATTCGATTTTACCTTTGATTTTTGCTAGCTGTTTGCGATATTCTTGGCTATGTAATTCTAGATAGTTAAGTAGTTTGGTTTGAGAATTAAAACAAGTGCCAAATCTCAACGGTAAAATTGTAATTTGCTCAAAAATTTCACAAATAACTCGATCATGACATAAAGCCATCTGGATAATTTCTGCATCATTTTTTTGGCACGATTCTAAAGATATCCCAGGCTCGACAATAGCAGAAAGTTGAGTACCATTAATCAAAACTACTTGACTAGCAATTCCTTGGGGTAAGGTTAGGGGAAAGCTAGGAGTTTCTAAAAAAGCATAAGTGTAAAAGTTTTCTAATTCCATCTTTTTTCCATAGAGACATACAACCAATGACTGACAAATTTTTTATAATCATTAAAACTACAACTTGATATTTTCTGAATTTATAAAAAAAATCTATTATTTGAGTATTTAGGCGTTTACAATTGAATAAAACTAGTTATAATGTTGAAAATGTTTAGGTACTTTTCATGAAAAACATTCGCAACCGCGGTTTGATTAGGGCTAAAGTTAGTACGATGCCTAGAAATAAATCAGATGCTTCAAGTCAATTAGAGCTTTATAAAATGGTGACTGAAAAGCAACGTATCCAACGAGAGTTATATGGCATTAAAGAAAGAATGTTTGTACTCCAACAACGGTTAGATGTTCTAAATCATCAGATCGAAGAAACGGAAAAAACCATTCATAAATTACGTCAACCTCACTCAACAACTGTTCAAAATATATCTCAGAAAAAGGAAACTAGTGAACCGCATAATTACCACACTTTTGAGATTGAATATTAATTTTTGTTTATACTTTAACCCGCATGAGCGGGTTTTCTACTCTTATCTTTAAGATAATTGCCAGATAAGTTTTTGCTAGGAAGCACTACTTTCTGTGCAAACGTTGTCATTACCAGTAAAGGGTTTCAAGATGTCAGAGATTATAGCAGGTAAACAATAATCTATGCAATCTAGACACCGTCAGGATTGTACTGATAATTTAGACAAGCTGTAATTCTTCAGCTTCAGCATCTCTGTTGGCTTCCTCTTCCAAAGCTTGAATTTTTAAAAGAATTTCCTCTTCTTGAGCCTCAAATTCTTCTTCACCAAGTTCGCCGAGATCGAAGGCAAGCTGTAAACTTAATAATCGTTTATGCAAATTTTCTTGAGCATCAAACTCTGTATTTGTACGCTCTTGGATTTTCTCTGCAATCCAGACAACTCCACCAATTGGTCCAGTTATCGGAGCTAGTAAAAGTTTCATTAACATATTGATAAATCCTATTGAGTTTTTAAGTTATTTCAGCAAAAACCAACTTTTTAACATCACAGCTTGGGGCTGCCAGAAATTAGGTTGGCTACTCAGAAACAAGCTGCGCGAATGTGTAGGGCGCAGTAAAATTATTGTAACGAATACGTAGGCGATCGCCAAATTTCTGATCAATAGCTTCTACGCGCTCACTAAATACAGATTCGCTGTTCCAAGCAATGAGAAATGCAGCATTGTATATCATTTCTTCATTCATAGGTTCACTTTCTATCACCTCTGTTGCTAAAGGATTTAATTCATTAGAGAAAGCTTGAATTACAGCTTCTTTACGAGCCTGCAAATTACTTTCAATTAACTGCCCAATACCAATAATCTCTTCCATGCTTAAGTTTTTCCCTTCCATCTTGTCCCGCTGCTGTTTTAAATCTGGATTAGATTCCATCATTGCTTGGACTTCAGACTTAGTATCCCAAAGAATCTTAATACTTACTTCTCTTTGTCCTGCTAACTTGCTAAATAATTCTTCTAACTGCTGCTTATATAGTTGAATAAGTTGTCTATTAATTTCTTCCCAATCTTTAACAACTAATCCAAAGCGCAAAGGTAGAAGCGTATGAAATCCCGCCTTCATGGCTTCTTCTAAAACTCTTTCATGAGCCAATAAATTTCGGCGAGAAGCTAAATATTTTTCTTGACAAGCTTCTGAATATAAAAAAGTAAATCCATCAACTACTTGACTCTGAACAGTTTGTCCATCTAATCCTTTAAGTTCGAGAGAATTAGGAATTGATTCAGGGAAAATACCGTACAAATAAAGACCAAAATTCATAATTTGCAAATTAATTAAATTGTCTTGTAAACTTAAACTCTATTTTACGAAGGATATGTTGCCTCTGATTTAATTTATCCAATTGGTTTGGAGGTCAGAACTAACTGCAATTTAGCATGAATCAGATCCAACTGAGCTATACCTATATCTATTTCACCCTCTACAACAATTCCCGTATTTAACAGCCGATCCAGTAATTCCAATATAGAAGGATTGTTGCTAGGTTCTCCTGGATAATAAGAGCCTGGAGGAGGCATAAGAGTACCAAAATCTCCTAAATTTACATTTAATTCATCTGGATTAATTTCAAATATTTCACACAAATGTAAAATTTGCTCTTCCAACTTTTGTAAACTTTCTGCTGCTCGCTCCAAATCTAATTCGCTCAAGCATTCTTGTTCCATCCGCCGAATTACTTGAGCTTCCATCAGTTGACGGACCAATTCTAGTAACGTCAACAATAAAGGAGCTAAACCCGCTTCATTCTTGGATTTAGAACCAGTAGTTAGTAACTCTTGAGCATTATTAATTGGAGTGTCAACCATGTCCATGATGTCATCTAAAACTTTAAGTTTTTTTACTAAGTTTTTTTCAGAATGATTAAAATTTCAGGAGTTCCAGTTTTGATTAATCTAAATTTGGATAACTCCTAAATTGCAATTAGACATCAACGGGGGGATCTATGGATAACGATGATATACTTTCTTGCTCTATTTCCCCAGAATTATCTTCCGTATTAGCTAAAGTCAATTGTTCCTCTTCTATAACAGATTCCTCCTCTTCTTCTATGCTGCTATCTATGGATAATGGTATAATTTCTTGCCTCTCTTCCTCAAAACTAGCTTCCGTATTAGCTAAGGTTAGTTGCCCTTCCTCTATTGCTGATTTCATTGCGTTCATTTGCGATTCTAAGCTTTCTAGGCGCTGTTGGAGTCGTTGGTTTTCTTCAACCAGACCTTGCGCCTTAGTGCTGAGATAAGGGTCATTTTCCCACCAGTTGATACCCATCTCTTTAGCTTTATCAACGGAGGAAATTAACAAGCGAATACGAATATGTAGAAGTTCGGTAGAAGCAATAGATACAGATATATCACCTGCAATGACAATACCTTTATCTAAAACTCTTTCGAGAATGTCCGCCAAAGTCGAACCTTGGGTAGATGTAGTAATAGTTCGACTTGGGTTTGTTTGACGTGTTGGCAATATCGGGGTAGAAGTCACGAGTGATTCAACTCTTGAATAGTATAAAGACCATTAACTTTGTTAACCAAAGACTTTTGCTTTAAAGAATGAAGAGCATTGAATATTACATTCTTGTCTAGATTCAAAGCTTTTTGCAGTCCATTTATTCCTTCACTTTGATGCTCAGTTAAGTAATGATAAACTTCCTTCTCAAAAGGAACTATATTTTTTAAATTTTCTAAATCACTGTTAGGCTGGGAAACTTCATTTAGAGAATTACTGTCATTGAACTCCTCATCTACATTCATAATCTCTAAAGCCTGGGCTACGCTTGTAGAAGTCTGATTCAGCAAATCCACCAAAATAGATGTACACTCGCTGATAGATAAATTTGTGCGGTTGAATAAAATATCCATAGCAATATCCCGAAAATTCTCATTTTCTGCTGTTGCTACAATACCGTTATCTGCACAAACTTTACCAATCATTAAACAAGACCGCAAGCCGGAAGTTTTTTCAGCCCCTGTAGCCTGACGAAATGATTTAACTAAATGCACGATAAAATAAGCAGATTCTCTATCTAGATTCGTTTTCTGAATTAATATCTCAGTTTGAGTCAACTCGTCTGGTTCTGGCATATTAATAGTTACCAGTCTATCCATTAAAGCATCTTGTGTAGAGTGAACGCCGCAATACTCTTCTGGATTAGAGGTAAAAATTACCCGAAACTGGGGATTAACATTTAAATATTCTGGTTGATTACTACTAGGGGGAAGACTGATAATTTTTTCTTCTAAGGCTGAAAGCAAAACGTTATTAACTTCAGGACGTGAACGATTAAATTCATCATATACCAATGTAAATCCTTCCCGACAAGCTAAAGTTAGTCGAGAATCTACCCAATTCTGTCTGAATTCGTCTTCAATTTTTACAACACTGTGAATATAATTATCGAGTAACTTTTTGTGAGTGTATCCCGATTCACTTCCAATCAAATCTGAACTCTTAAATTCATCATCTCCAAACAATAACATGACTGGCCTGTCTAAACAATGAGCCAAATGCAGAGCTAAAGTAGTTTTACCTGTTCCAGCTGGACCCCGTAAGTGAATGGGAAACCCTGACTTGAGATAAAGTAAAGCCCGAGATGCTACTTTTTCAATAGCAGGTGTCACCACAAACTGCCCTGGGCGAACTCGAAGAACTGCTCTTTTCTGATTCATATTCATGATAGTCATAAATTCACGATAGTTGGAAAATAACTTGGAAATAACGGAAAAAGATTGCTATCTTTTCTAATTGGAATGTGCTATAGTTAGTCTATATAGTTTCCAGCAGAGAGCTTAGTTATATAACTGTAGTCAAGTTATTTTTCCAGTAGCTGTTGTTTTTAGCTTGACTAAGGTGTAAACTGAGACTATCATTGTTTAACGCCAAAACTCATTGTTGATTTTTATTATTCACCCCCTGATCTTCACAGTTTTACAACTATTGGATTAGGGGGAATTACTATATAGCCCAATTATCTAACAGTCAGAAGGATTGTGAGTATTAGTTACGACGGTAATTGCCAATAACACTCGCAAATAAATCCTGACGGAATTGACGCAGATTCTGCTTTTGTTCATTAGCTTTAGCAATACGTTCTTTAGCCGTATTTGCTAAAAATTCATCGGTGGTTTGCTCAAGTTGCTGATGGAATTCACTCAACTCTTTAGCTTGTGCCTCAGCTTTAGCAATACGTTCTTTAGCCGTATTTGCTAAAAATTCATCGGTGGTTTGCTCAAGTTGCTGATGGAATTCACTCAACTCTTTAGCTTGTGCCTCAGCTTTAGCAATACGCTCTTTAGCAGCATTTGCTAAAAACTCATCGGTTGCTTGCTTGAGTTGCTGATAGAATTCGTCCAACTCTTTTGCTTGCTGGTTAGTTTGAGCAATGCGTTTTTTGGCAGTATTTGCCAAAAATTCATCGGTGGTTTGCTTGAGTTGCTGATAGAACTCGTCCAACTCTTTTGCTTGCTGGTTAGTTTGAGCAATGCGTTCTTTAGCAGCATTTGTCAAAAACTCATCAGTTGTTTGCTTGAGTTGCTGCTGGAATTGACGCAGTTCTTCAGCTTGTTTTTTTGCTTGAGTAAACCGCTTGCTTTTTGTCTCAGACAGGAATAAATTTACTTCCTCAAATATTGAGTTATTCTCCTGCCGGATTCTTTCCATTAAAGCCGCCATGAAGTTCTCCTAGAAATTAGAAGCTGGTATCAACTACATTCACCGGAGTTTTTTACTCAGTGAATGTAGTTGCAGGTTTTTCTGCTTTTTTAATAGATATGCTTTCATGAAAACTATATTTCCGCATATCAAAGTAATTAAAAAAGCAGTGATGATACTAGAATTTAATCCTAATTAAATTCTTAATCTTGGACATCTACTTAAAAATTAAGCAGGTACCGCAGCAGATTGAGTCAAACCTACAGCTTCTGCATATTTCAGGTAGGTTTCTACGGATGCAATTACGATTCTAGCTTCTACTGCTAGTAATTCAATACCAACCAAGGAAACACGAACCCAAGCATCTA
>NZ_JADEXH010000064.1:0-23498 GCF_015207205.1 Sphaerospermopsis sp. LEGE 08334
TCTTCAGGCAGCAAGCCTTTCACCTTCCGGCATATCCGGTATTAGCAGTCGTTTCCAACTGTTGTCCCCGACCTGAAGCCAAATTCTCACGCGTTACTCACCCGTCCGCCACTAAATGCCTAAGCATTCCGTTCGACTTGCATGTGTTAAGCATACCGCCAGCGTTCATCCTGAGCCAGGATCAAACTCTCCGTTTTGTTAAGTTTGTTTAGCTCTTTTATTTTTGTTTTACTTCCGAATTCCTTTTCTATCGCCAGAATTCGTTAGTTGAATTTCTTTGACGAGGAATGGTCGTCTTTGTTCTTTCAAAGTATTATTTTGTCTCGGTTCAGTTGTGGGCTTCGTTTGCCTCACCTCATTTAATATAACAACTCTCTCTAAATGTGTCAACTACTTTTTCAAAAATTTTTAGGGATTTTTTGTAGATGGGATGAAACCCTTACTGGAAAAGGGTTTTGGAAATCAGATTAATTGTTCCAGATGTGGTTAGTTTCTATGGGACTGCTAGGACATAACTTATCCAAATTGTCTCGATAGAAATTTCTGGTAGTGCGCTGTCAGGGACGGGCAGGATGCCCATCCCACAAGATGGGGGATATATAGTAGCTAGTAGCTGCCTACAGCCTATTTGATGCAACACTCAGCATTATTTGCTGTTTGGGTCGCTGCTTGTGAATCCAAGTGGCTAAAATCAAAGTGTTTAACCTATTTCTACTTACTGTCAGGTTTTGGCTACTTTATCTTGTCCTCGTTGTCATCAACTTATTGATAGTCAGGCTATCACTTGTCCTCATTGCCGAATAACTCTAAAAGCTTTTGGACATCCGGGTATTCCTTTGCATCGTGCGGTTGGTAATGACTATCTTTGTGAAACCTGTGTTTATCATCAGGATGATAGCTGTAATTTTCCCAAACGCCCTTATGCTCAAGATTGTACTCTTTATCAAAACTTGGAAGAGAGTCGGTTAGAACTGAAAAAGCAGACTAATAATAGTGGTTTGAGTACAAATATTAAAAGCTGGCTCAAACGATATCAGGGTCTAGTGCTGCTAATAGCTATACTATTTGTCTGTTTATTGATTTCTCTGACATCCTAAGAAAGAAGGTTTGAGAGATATTTTGCGTAAGTCCTGATAGTTAAGCGTCAAATCTTTGCTATTTCAGATGTGTCACCTGTGGTTTGCAGCAATGCGGGTACGGCTTCTTCATCAAATATGGCTAAGTCGAACCAGAAAGTAGTACCTACACCAACTTCACTGACTAAATGTACTTGACTATGATGTCTTTCCATGATGTTTCTGACAATTGATAAACCTAAACCTGTACCTTCCAGGGTGTGAACTCGATTTTCTACCCGGAAGAAGCGGTCAAATATTGCCTGTTGGTCTTCTGGGGCGATACCTATACCTGTATCACTAATTTCAAGCCTGACTAGGGGATGCTTTTGTTCTGATATGGGAAGCTTTAGCTGGTAGGCGCGAATGGCTACTTGACCACCTGCGGGAGTGAATTTGAGAGCGTTACCGATTAAATTACCAAAAACTTGCAGTAATAAATCATAATTACCCATTACCAGGGGTAAATTAGGGGCGACTTCCTGGACCAGTTCAATTCCTTTATCTTTGGCGTTGAGTTGGTAAGTACGTAAGGTCTGCTCTAATGCTTGTGCTAAATCAACACCATCAAAGTTGTAAGTGCGACCGGATTCTAGTTTTGATAAATCTAATACATCGTTGACTAAGCGGGTAAGTCTGTCGGTTTCATGATTTACAGTTGCGAGAAATTCGCGGCGGTCTTCTGCTCCTAAGTCTTCACCGTAGTCATGGAGTGTTTCTATATAGGTCTTGATATTAAATAATGGTGTGCGTAGTTCGTGAGAAATATTGCTGATAAATTGACTTTTGGCTTCATTCAGTTCTACTTCACGGGTGATATCTTGCACTGTAATGGCGATACCTTTAATACTTTCTCGTTGCAGGTTGAGGACTGTGGTTAAAAGAATACGGATAGTGCGTTTGGTGGGTTGGTTGAGGGGGATGCGGAACTCAGCACTTTCACATTCACCGGCTGCCATTTCGTACAAAGTTCGGGTAATTTCCATTTGTACGCTTTGGGGTAAGTTATGCAGTACATTTTTACCTACAACATCAACTCCTTCCCAGGCAAAAATGCGCCTTGCTGTGGGGTTGACTAAAATTACCTGCATATTGTTGTCAATTAATACTGCACCATCGGCAATGGTGGAAACTAAGGTTTCTAATTTGGCTTTTTCGGCTGTTAATTCTTCTATGTTTTGTTCTTCGTAGCGTTCTAGACGCTCTGCCATTTCATTAAAGCTGAAAATAAGCTCTCCTAGTTCCCCTCCCAGTGGTAGGTCAATTCGCTGTTTAAAATTCCCTGTGGCAATTTGTTTAACGCCTACTAATAGTTCTTTAATTGGTTTTGTAATGGTTAAAGCGTTAATTACTCCTGCTAAAATAACCATCACCCAAATTGTGATAAATACAGCGATGGTGACATCACGGGTAAAGTTAGAGGAAATGACTACTGTGGGGTTGGGGTTGATGCCAATAGCCAACACGCCTAAATATTTTTGATCCTCTATTAAGGGAATAAATACATCTGTGACTAGACCATCTGGGGTGTTATGTTGGCGTACCATTGGCTGGTCATCATCACCAGGATAATCTTCTGGTAGTTGTATTTTGCGCTTGATGGTGAGGGAGTTTTCTACTTCGGGTTCCCAAAAAGGAATACCAAAAAAGATTTTCCCGGTTTCATCAGCGTAAAGCATATATCTGACGCTAGATGTGCTGCTGTAGAAACGTTGGGAAAATTGGGCTACTTCTGTAAGATTGTTTTCCGCGATAAGTGGGGTAACGTTAGAAGCTAGTAGTAGTCCCAGGTCACGACCAAAGCGGGTGTCGTTCAAACGTGCATCTTGTTGAATGGTGTTTACTGCCCAAAAAGTTAGGCCACTCATAAATAAGGAAACAACAAGAGTGGCGACTGCTAGGAGTTTGGTTTGGAGGGTGAATTCATACCACCAATGGGTGATGATGTTGCGGATTGTTGTGAAAAAAGCCAGCATCTTAAATATATTTATCTATAGCTGTTAGTAGTTGTTGGTTTTCTGTCCCAACCATTTAAAAATTAACAGTTAATTCAAAAAAGGTGTTATAAATATTCATAGTTTTTATCATCAAAGATGGTAAAATACAGATAAATCTCCAAGAGCTAATGACTATCAAATCGAGGGGTGAAAGTCCAGCTACTACAAGCTTCCTGCGTATATCGCTAAAAAAGGAGTCAAGCCTAGGTGCAAGAGCAAGAAAACGCGGTTGATACGAGGCAATCAAAACAATTAGGAGAAGTACAAAAGTAGTCCCAGCGGCTTTTAGCTTAGGGATAGGGGGTATTGCGGTTTGCCCATTCCGGATGATAACACTGGTCAAAGTAGTTTGAAGACATTTGTCCATAAAATTACTAACTGTTAGGGAGAAATTGGGAAGAGGAAGTGGTGGGGAGATGGAAAACCTACTAACCTGCTAAATTACAGTCTATTGTATCTGAATGAGCTTGTCCTAAGTTGACAATTTCATAGACAAAACTATACTTAGGGCTTGCTGAATAAACATAAAAAGATTACAGGTAAAGGGTTTGAGCCGTTTTCAAATCAAAAAAGTGCAAGCTTTTACGGGGTGGAAACTTAAAAACCTTGCATTTAAGTTTGATGCCAAGGAAAAATCGCTCCCATCCAACTCTTGAAACTGTTCCCTGTTCCCTGTTAAGAGTTCCCTACCTTCACGGAAAGACTTTTTCAGCAAACCCTACTTATATTGACAAAAATCAATATATTTTCCGGAAAAAATCAACTACTTGATATATAATACGGTGATATCAAGTATTGAATTGAGACTATTGCCGACGCGAAAACCAAGCAATGATGGTGGTAGTTTTTTTCAGAAACTTAATTGGAACACAATCGCGTTGGGCTACAGCGTGAAAGTCTACAGAGGGATAACCGCTCCCATGCTCCCGTTGAAGTAGAAAGTAAAGTCTAGCTTTGTCTAGGTTTTATATCGCAGGTACACAAAGGTGGGAATCCTGCCCACCCCACAAGATTTATTATATTGATATGTTAATTTGTGTACTTCATTTATCTGCAAAGTGCTGTATCACTTTGTTTTCAAGACACGATGACCGATATCTCGACGGTAGTACATTCCTGAAAATTGAATGTGTTTGATTCCAGTGTAAGCTTGGGCGATCGCTTGTTGGAAATTTTCTCCCAGTCCAGTAATATTTAAAACTCTACCACCGTCTGTGACAATTTGTTGGTCTGAGTTCAGCTTTGTACCAGCATGAAACACTATTGCACCTGCTGTTTCTGCTACCTCAATACCTGTGATGACTTTGCCTTTCTCATAGTCTCCAGGATAACCGCCCGAAGCGGCGACTACTGTAGCTGCTGCACCTGGTTTCCAAGCCAGAGGAGGCATTTCGCCTAAACGTTGCTTGATACAAGCTAAGATTAAATCTTCTAAGGGTGTTTCTAACAAAGGCAAAATGACTTGAGTTTCTGGATCGCCAAAGCGACAGTTAAATTCTAAAACACTAAAATCGCCATTATCTGCAACCATTAAACCAGCGTACAAAACTCCCCGGTAGTCAATACCTCTATTTCTTAAAGCTGTGATGGTTCTGTCTAAAACTTCTGTTTGCACACGCGCCATTAATTCAGGTGTGGCGATAGGTGTAGGGGTATAAACTCCCATACCGCCGGTATTTTCTCCAGTATCGCCTTCGCCAATGCGTTTATGATCTTGAGCAGGTAACAAGGGGCGAATGGTTAACCCATCTGTTAATGCTAAAACAGAAACTTCCTGACCTAATAAGCATTCTTCAATAACCACAAAATTACCAGCACTGCCAAACTGTCCTTGAAAAATGGCATCTATGGCGGTTTCTGCTTGTTCAACGGTTTGGGCTACTATCACACCTTTACCAGCTGCTAAACCATCAGCTTTAATAACAATTGGCGCTTCTTCTGCTTGTACATAAGCTTTAGCTGCTGCTGCTTCTTGAAAAACTGCCGCTTTAGCTGTGGGGACTCCAGCTTCTTGCATTAATGCTTTAGCCCAAGCTTTACTGGCTTCTATTTGCGCTCCGGCTTTGTTTGGACCAAATACCATTAGTCCTTGAGTTTGCAGATAGTCTGTAATACCGTTTGCTAAAGGCACTTCTGGACCTACAACTACTAGAGAAATGCCATTTTCTACAGCAAATTTGCCTATGCCTTCAAAGTCACTTACCGCTAGGGGCAAGTTTTGGCAACGCTCCATTGTTGCAGTACCGCCATTTCCGGGTACACAGACAACTTGCTCGATTTTATCTGATTGTAGCAGTTTCCACGCTAGAGCGTGTTCACGTCCCCCATTACCGACAACTAAAACTTTCACTTATTTCCTCGTGCGTTCCTGTCAAAGTGCGAATGCCACAAAGTTACTCGCAGATTAATTTTTTCACTAATTATCCTAAGAATCAAGGGTCTTAATGGGGAATGGGAAAAAAAGAATGGAGAGAAATTATTGATTAAGTTAAACAAAATACAATCCAATAAAATTGGAAAATATTTATAAAGTTTTGTGGTTTTTTAGTAAAAAGAAAATAACTAGTTAAAAATATATCACAACTTAGCTTAACTTATTAACAGTTAGAATGAAGTTGATGAAAAAAATCATAAATATCTCAAACAATAAGGAACATGACTAAAATTATCGTTACTGGGGCTGCCGGGTTTATAGGTTCTCACCTGGTCAATACCTTATTGCAACAGGGAGAAGAGGTAATTGGCATTGATGAATTTAATGATTATTATGATCCACACTTAAAGCGAAAAAATATTGCCACTTTTGAAAATTCACCGAATTTCACTTTGGTGGAAGGGGATATTCAATTTTTAGATTTGCCAAAACTTTTTCAGGATGTGGAAATAGTATATCATCAAGCGGCACAAGCTGGGGTGAGAAATTCCTGGGGTCAGGGTTTTCGAGCTTATACGGAACGGAATATTAACACTACACAGGTTTTGTTGGAAACTGCCAAGGATGCTCCCCACCTGAAAAGGTTAGTATTTGCCTCGACATCGAGTGTATATGGTGATGCGGAAACTTTACCAACTCATGAGGAAATTCCACCTAAACCGGTTTCACCCTATGGTATTACTAAGTTAGCGGCTGAAAGGTTGTGTGGACTATATCATAAAAATTTTGGTGTGCCTTTTGTTTCTTTGCGGTATTTTACTGTTTATGGTCCACGACAAAGACCAGATATGGCATTTCATAAGTTTTTCAAAGCTGTTTTGCAGGATGAGGCTATTCCTGTCTATGGAGATGGAAAGCAAACGCGAGATTTTACATTTGTCAGTGATGCGGTTGCTGCTAACTTAGCTGCTGCTATTGTACCGGAAGCGGTGGGAGAAATTTTTAATATTGGTGGTGGTAGTAGGGTGGTTTTAACTCAAGTTTTGGATACGATGGAAGAAATTGTTGGTAAGTCTATTAAGCGCAACCATATTGAAAAGGCTATGGGTGATGCGCGTCATACTGCTGCTGATGTTTCTAAGGCGCGAAAAATTCTTGGTTATTGTCCACAGGTTTCTTTGAGGGAGGGTTTAGCAAAAGAATGGGAGTGGGTTAAGTCGTTGTATTTGTAGTAGGAAGGAATTATTTTTTCTCACGCAAAGACGCAAAGACGCAAAGAGAGAAAGCCAGGTTAAGATATATCCCTAACTTCTGTGAGAGGTTAGGGATATTTTTAATTTTCATTATTCCCATTGTTGAAATTTCTCGATGCTACTGCGAAGTAATGAAGTAATTTGAGTGCGTCGGGTTTCAAAGTTGGCTGCTATGTAAATTAAAAGAATGCCTACTAATAAGCCAATTATCCATTTTAAGAAGGAGTAACTGAGGCTGAAAATTACTAATTGATAAATGCTGGTAGTGATAAAGGTTGCTGTACCAATATAAAGGAAGGCACGTATTTTTAAAGCTAGTCCGGCAAAAATAGCAATGAGGCTAAAAATACCGGGTATGTAAGGTAAATTTTGATAAAATAATATTGTCCAACCACACATTAAGCTACTACCAATAGTTCTGATAAAATGACGTAGTTGTTTAAATTCCTGTGGTTTTAATTGTGGGTCTATTTGGGCAATATATAATATTGATAAGCTGATGGGTGTGATGTACCATAAGCTATCTGTGAGGTTTAGTTGAATGAACCATTTAAATAATGCCCAATTTATTAAGAATACACTAATGTAGGTAAAGCGAATTTGTCTGGTTATTTTTGACAGGAAGATATAGTAGAAAGCAGCAATAATTAAGGTGAGAGGATAAATTTGTTGTTGGGTTGTTCCGATGATGATTAATGGTAGGATGTATGATGTACGTTGCCACGGTGTTTTTGTCCAACCTAAAATTTCCCAAGGTATGATGTAGAGGAAGTAGGCTATGATGCAAGCGATCGCACCGTTCCAAGGTGTTAACTGTTGAGTTAAAAAGCTGCTTATGGGTAAATTTTGTAGATAAATACCTGTTATCCCTGCTGTTAATAAACCTAGATAAACCCAAATTTCATCTTTACTGATATTACTAACATTTTCTACAGGTTCTTGAACATTTTCTTGAATATTATTTCTTCTTCCTTGCCATATTCCATAGCGGGTTAAAAATATTCCTGTTCCTATGGCTGCATAAAGGTTAATTTCTATGGGAACTGTGACAGCAGCTAATAATAAAATGCTACTCCAAAACCAATGTAAATGGGCAATATTTTTTAATTCTCCTGGTGTGAGACAAAAATAATTTATTAACCAAGGGGAAAGGATACGGTAAGCGTACATGATGCTAGTTCCTAATGCTGACATGGCTATTAAACCATCTCCTAATGCACCTCCTGTACTTTGATACATTTGATAAAATAGCAGTTCATAAGCAGAAATTGAGATCCCAATGATGCCAAAATAAAGTAATGGTTTAAATTCTTCTCTTCTGCGTCCTATACCAACTAAAATTAAGGCTATCCCTAAACTATATAAACCTGTCCAGTCTGTAAATGTATTGAATCTTAATATTAAACTAAATGCACCATAAATGATGGGTAAAATATGGAAACTTTGAGGTATGGTTTGATATTGTGCTTGATATTTTCTGCGCCACCATTCTCCAAATAATTGAGTTGTTAAACCCAAGGCAATATTAGCAATTCCTATTTTAATAATTGATGGTTCACCAAAACCTAAAATTTCCGCAACTAATAATTCTAAACACCAACCTATACTATAAAATGCCCAGTTCTTTGGTTGTTGATAAGTACGATAAATAATGGCGGCTAAAGTTATTGATGTAGCTAAAAAATATAAAATTTCAGCATTGTTATTTCCTGTATAAACAAGGAATGAATGTAGTGTAATTCCTATTAATTCTATGGTAGATAATACAATAGCCCATTTATCACTCGCTGCTGCATAAATAAGAGTTAATTCCGTATTTTTTCTTAAAAGTAAGGTACGAATTAACCATAAAGTAAAGATAGCAAAACCACCAACTAAAAACCAAACTGATAATGCTAAATTTGGTATATTCCACAATAATGCAGCAATAAAACTCAGTCCAAAACCGATGGTTAAAGCAGCAGTTTCTTGCTTTCTTAAATAGCGGGTGTTCACAAACATCACACCAGCACATACACCCAAACCAATTAATCTTGTTTCTGTTAAAGGTAAAGTTAGAAATTGGGCAGTTATGACAGATAAAATACTCAAAAAAGTATTAACAGTGCGATGTTCTTCTTCATGAATACAAATAGCTAAACCTGTGAGTGCTAAAGGTGTAATTAACCAAATAACTCCCCAATATTTAGAGGTGTCAATTACATTATAAAATGATGATTGGACATTGAAAAGTAACCAGGTAAAACTCAAGGTAGCAAGTGCTAAACCAATATACCAAGCACTACGTTTCCAAATTCCTGCACCGACACTAAATAACCATTCGGCAACCATGAAAGTTAACAAAATTACTGCCCAAATTTCTTGATTCAAATTTGGTGATAACCAATTGATAGCAGAAAAAACTGTTAAAATTCCTGTGGTGTGTGTTAAATAAACTAAATGAGGAAGAGAAGCATGGCGTTTAGTAAGGATAGCTAAAGTAATGGTAGAAAATAAAAGATTGTGTGTTAATAAGGTGGAATTTACTAAAGCAAACATTGTTAAGCAAACCCCTAATAATAGGGTTAGCTGTTTACCAAAAATGGCTAATTCTTCTTTTTCATCATGATGCAATTTTTCTGTGAAAACTAACATCAATATTAAATAAGGAAATAAAGCAATACTCAATAATGCTAAAGGTTGGTTTTGGGAAGTTGTCAGATAAGTTGCTGTATTAATGATAAATTGCTGTAATTGTTCAGGTACTAAACGCCAACCTAACCAAGTTGTTTGTAACCCAATAAAGAAAATAGCTGTAAAATCAAATTTTGAATTTTGACTTTGTAAACGCTGACTAAAAACCCATAAACTTAAACCACTGATAATTATTGCTTGTTCTGGTTGGGTGAAGACTGAAACTAACCAACCTAAAAATAATAAAATTACGCCTATTTTTTCCCAAATAGCAGCAATGGAAGGGGTAGAAGTAGAATTTTTGGCTGATAACCAAACTACTAACCAACCACAAATACCAATAGCTAAACCTAACTGAGTGATATTAACACCAGCGACAAAAATTGCTCTAAATAATAATCCTAATAAACCATAAATAATTACTGCAAAATAAATTCCTATGCCCCAATTATCATCCTGTATGTTGATATTTTCTCTTGGTTGTTTGAGTTTTTGATAAACTGTAATTAAGGTTGTTCCTACCATTGCTATATAAACAGCTATTAGGGGAAAACCTGATATTTTCCAACCCCAATGTAAATAACTTAAACTGAGAATATTTAAAAATGGTAATTTCCCTGATGGAAAATTATTAATAATTGTGCGATTTTTAGCAAGTAAAATTGTAATGGTTGATAGAAATAGAGAAGCAATAGCTAACACTGCCCAATTAATAGGATTATTCCATAAATTGAAGCTATCCATTGCCCAAAAATTCACAGGCACTAATAACCAAGTGACTATTAATAATGTCTGTGCGGTTAATTTTAAATTATCTTGTTTACCTGCCCAGAAAGTAAAACCACCAAATGTTAAAGTATAAGCTAATAAAACTCCATATTGTCCAATAGCGGGAAATTTTTCCCATTGACTTGCTGCTAAGACACCAGAAGATAAAACGACTAAAAATACTCCTAAAAATAATAACCATCTCACACTTAATTCTTCACCTAATGATTGCAACATCGAGGTGATAAAATTAGGTTGAGGTGGTGTTTGTGGTTCTGGGGGTAAAGTGGCAATGAATGGTTTTAATGTGCTATAAGTTGTCAATACCTCTTGCGGTTGATATTCT
Organism: Sphaerospermopsis sp. LEGE 08334; assembly: GCF_015207205.1. NCBI lineage: Bacteria > Bacillati > Cyanobacteriota > Cyanophyceae > Nostocales > Aphanizomenonaceae > Sphaerospermopsis > Sphaerospermopsis sp. LEGE 08334. Next base: position 10,527 of record NZ_JADEXH010000064.1, read on the forward strand.
ATTTGTGGTTGTAATTGTGTTTGTAAAACTACAGCACAAACTAGGTAAGTTTGACATATTTGCCTAACTTTAGCATCAGATATTAAACCCAGACGCAACCAAATATCTAAACCTTCTAATAACTGAGGATGGGAACTGGGTATTCTCAGTTCAATATTGATCAGAGGATCACGGGATGAGGACATAAGTTTCAACCGTATCAGTAGATACTTATATTTTGATTATGATGCTACAATATTTTGGTGTTTATTGTGCCAGTTATTAGAATATCTCACGCAAAGCCGCAAAGACGCAAAGAAAAGTTAAGTTTTATCGCTAAAAGTACAAGGTATGTTGTAGCCATTTGCTAAAACTGTCACTTTAGAGGTTTAATTATTGCTACTGGAGTAAGTTCTGTGTATGTTTTGTGTGGGGGATGGTTAATGTTTATATCCTTCCCCTCTAAAAATAAAAATTAATCTGTACCAGCTTTCTGTTCTTGATACAATTGTTTAAACAAAGCTTGTTGTTTTTTATGATCTACAATTGGTGCAGGATAACCAACTGCACGACGTTCTAAGGGTGTAATATTTCCACTTATTAAATATTCTGTATCTACAGATTTTAATTCTCTCACCCATTGGCGAATATATTCCCCATCAGCATCAAATTTCTGTGCTTGACTAGCTGGGTTAAATATTCTTAATGGTTTGGGATCCATGCCACTTGATGCACTCCATTGCCAACCACCATTATTAGCAGATAAGTCACCGTCGATGAGTTTCTGCATAAAATATTTTTCTCCCCATTGGGGGTTTATAATTAAATCTTTGGTTAAAAAACTGGCTACTATCATTCTACATCTATTGTGCATCCAGCCGATTTCATTTAATTGTCGCATGGCTGCATCAACTATAGGATAACCGGTTTTTCCTTCACACCAAGCTTGAAAATGTTTTTCGTTATTTCGCCAAGGAAAGTTTTTAAAAACTTCTCTATATGCACCTTCAGCTAATTCTGGAAAATGATACATGGCGTGTTGATAAAATTCCCGCCATGCTAATTCTTTCTGCCAAGATATAATATTATTGGTGACTTCTTCGCTGTTAGTATCTGCTAATAATTCGGTAGTTTTTTCCCAAATTGTCCTAATTCCTATAACACCAAATTTCAAAGCTGGACTTAATAAAGATGTTCCTTCAACAGCAGGATAATTTCTTTGTTCATCATATTCTTTAATGACATTTTTTATGAAATTATCTAATTTTTCTTGTGCTGCTGTTTCTCCTGGTGCAATTATTAATTCCCCATCCCAATTAAAACCTAAATCTTTTACAGAAGGTAAATTAATTGTGCCTGTTTTTTTAGCTATTTCCTGTTCTGCATCTGTTAAATTTTCGCAGTTTTCTAAAGTTGCAACTGGGTTATTTTTAGGTTTACTACTCCAATTTTTCCAGAAGGGAGTATAAACTGTGTAGGGAGTTTTTGAACCACTAAAAATTTCATCGGGTGAATGTAATAATTGATCCCAATTTTTCTCAAGTGTCTGAATACCTTTTGCTTTTAATAATGAAATTACATCATTATCCCGTATTTGTGCGTAGGGTTCAACATCCCAATTCCAAAAAACTGCTTTTGCATTTAAGGCTTTAGCTAATTGAGGAATGGCTGTCACTGGATTGTCATGTAAAATTAATAACTGACTACCTGCTTGAAGATATCGTTGTTCCAATGCTTGTAAACAACCAATCATGTAACTAACTCTAGCAGGTGCAACATCATCCTGTTGCAAAATGCCAGGATCTAAACAAAATACACCTACTACCTTTGCAGTTTGTGTTCTAGCTGCTGCTAGTCCTGTATTATCGGAAATACGTAAATCTCGACGATGCCAAAATAAAATCAGGTCAGACATTTGTTGACAATGGTTACAATATAGTTTATTTGTACTATGATACTGTTAATGGTAGCATGAAGCATCAATCAAGTAATGAATTTTTCTGTAAGCAGGACTCACGCAAAATATCTGTCAAACCCATGTTGCTCTGTGTTCTCTGTGTCTCTGTGGTTCTTTATTCCGTGACTTGTGTGTAAGTCCTAAAATATTCTGACTCCTGACTTCTTACCTTTTTATATTTATAAAGTATATTAAAAAACACCCATTTATCGGTCGGTAATAGTGGCTTTTTGAGACAATTTTCAGTAAACTGTTTTTAACAGAGGATTTAGTATTTTATCATGGCAATTTTATTACTGGAAGACGGAACAACGGAAAGTGATTTAAGTGCGATCGCTCATGAGTTAGAACCTCTAGGTATTAAACTCAGACATTATGATCCGGGGACATCTTTACTTTTTCCAGAACTGATGGAACAGGAAACAGTAACGGATACTGAGAAGCGTCATATTGTAGGACTTCATAACAGTGTGTTTGAGTTCCTTCAGCAAGAAAATGGTTATTTGTGGAGTGATTTACTCAATATACATCCTGGTTCGCCAAATTTGGAAACTTGGATGGCAACTTATGGACGTTATCACACCCATAATGCTGCGGAAGCTATTTATTTGTTAGCAGGAGAAATAATTTATAGTTTTGTGAAACCTGATCGCACTCAAGTACAACTGTTAATTACATCACAAAACTATTTACACATTCCCGCCGGAGTAGAACACTGGTGTAGTTTCTCAGCATCTTTGCATTTTAAGGTAATACGCTATTTCACAACTGTCGAGGGTTGGATGCCAATTTATACAGGTACTCATCAGCAGTTTAAAATTTAGCTTTTCAGAAAGTGCATCTACCAATAATCTACTTTCGGCGAGTCTGTGCAAAATAAATTCGCTTTAATTTTTTAATTTTTTGGGAAAAAACTATTATTTACGACAGGAAAGTTAAAGCTTGTCCGCGAATTTCCGTATTTACCTTTCCTTGATCATAAACAATTTCACCACCAACAATAGTTGTCACAGGCCACCCTGTCAAATTCCAACCTTCAAAGGAATTCCAACCACATTTACTTAAAACTTCTTCCCGCTTTACTGGTTTGTAGGTGTTTAAATCTACTAAAACTAAATCAGCATCGTAACCAGGGGTAATTTCTCCCTTGTTGGGAATACCATAAGCGGTAGCTACTGCTTTAGACATCCAGTTCACAACTTGGGCAACAGTACATTTTCCTGCCATTGCCGAGGTTAACATTAAAGGTAGGGAAGTTTCGACACCGGGCATACCTGAAGGAGTATTCGGGTAAGTTTGACCTTTTTCTTCTAAAGTGTGCGGTGCGTGGTCAGTAGCGATAAAATCAATTACACCATCTCGTAAAGCTTGCCAGAGAACTTCATTATCATGGGGCGATCGCAAAGGTGGGTTCATCTGTGCGAATGTGCCAATAGTTTGATAAGCACTGGTATTTAACAACAAATGTTGTGGTGTCACTTCCGCAGTCACCCAACTCGGTTTATCCTCACGTAGCAACTCGGCCTCTTCAGCCGTTGACATATGCAGAATATGTAACCGTCGTTGATATTTTTTAGAAAGCTTCAATGCTAATTGTGTCGCATTCAAAGCAGCTTGATTATCTTGAATTTGGGAATGAATAGCCGGATCATGAATACCAGCAAACTCTTGACGACGCTGGTTAATTCTCGCTTGGTCCTCTGCATGAACAGCAATTAAACGACTACCATGAGCAAAAATCTGCTCTAGTACAGTTTCCTGGTCAACCAGCAATTGACCGTGCATAGATCCCATAAAAATCTTAATACCCGGAGTTGGTTGGGCAGAAACTAATTCTGTTAAATTATCGCCCGTTGCCCCAATAAAAAAGCCATAATTAACTAAGCACTTATTGGCAGCCCTTTCTAGTTTGTCATCTAAAGCTGACTGGCTGGTTGTCAAAGGTCTTGTATTCGGCATTTCCAGAAAAGAGGTGACACCGCCTCTAGCACAAGCACAACTAGCAGTAAACAAGTCTTCCTTGTATTCCAGACCTGGTTCGCGGAAATGTACTTGCGGATCAATGACTCCCGGCAACAAAGTTAAACCTTGTGCGTCTATTTCTTGAGTGGGTGTGGCATTAGAGATTTCTGACGCTACCTCGACTATTTTACCGCTTTGGGTCAGCACATCCCCGATCATAAACTCACCATTGGGTAAAATCACGCGTGCTTGGCGAATCAGTAAACTTTTAGCAGATGACATAAATTTAATCAGTTATCAGTTCACAGTTAACAGTTATCAGTTTTATCTTCTCCTATATGTTAAAAGAAAATTAATTTTCTGCTCAGTCACAAACTTCTAGCAACCCATATCAACATTTATTAGGAAAAATCACTTGTCTAGTTAAAATATTAAAATAACAATAACATCACAGTCTCTCTCATCAGTTCAGTGCTTGTCTGTTACCCTAAATTTCAGTAATTTCATGCAAAATCAAGTGTCTGATAAAAACTCTAGCCAACAACCTGATAATTCCTGGATCGTCGAGCTAGGCAAAACTGTTATATTGAGCGTCTTTCTAGCTTTGGGAATTCGTACCCTAGTCGCTGAAGCGCGTTGGATTCCTACAGGGTCAATGGAACCGACGCTGCACGGTGTACAGGACCAATGGAAAGCTGATAAGATTATTGTCGATAAGGTGACATATAAATTTGCTAACCCACAGCGAGGGGATATAGTTGTATTTTCACCCACGGACGAACTTAAGAGAGAACAATACCACGATGCATTTATTAAACGCATTATAGGTTTACCAGGAGAAAAAATAGAACTTAAAGACGGCAAAGTATATATTAATAAAAAATATCTGCCAGAAGAACAATATTTATTTCCCTCATCCCGTACTGTTGTGGATGTTTGTGCATCAGGATCTCAACCTCCTTTCTTAGCGAAACCGCAAACCATACCAGCCGATTCATACCTAGTGTTAGGTGACAATCGTGGTAGTAGTTATGATGGACGCTGTTGGGGTTTAGTACCACGGAAAAATATTATTGGTCGTGCTGTTATTCGTTTTTGGCCTCTGAATAAAATTGGCGGTCTTGATAAGTCTCCTTTGTATCCACTGACAAACCCTTAAAAAATCCTACCGCTATAGTGGTTAGCCGTCAGCAGTCAGCAAATATGATTAAGGTAGAGGTAATTCATGAATTACCTCTTACATTTTTAATTTTTAAAGATGGCCTATTTATCAAAGATTTTGTTATATCCGATTAAGTCACTCGATGGTGTAGAAGTAGAAAAAGCTACAATTTTATCAAGTGGCGCATTTGAGTATGACCGAGAGTTTGCCATTGTTAACGCAGAGGGTAAATTTGTCAATGCTAAACGCCATGCCAAAATTCATTCCTTGCGTGCCAATTTTTCCCTTACAGAAAGAGTTGTTCATCTTCAATTTCCTAATAGCAATTCATACCAGGTTTTTCATCTTGAACAAGAACAGCAACAACTAGCAGCAAAGTTAAGCGAATTTTTTGGCTTTGCTGTTACATTAAGACAAAACACCAAGATGGGTTTTCCTGATGATACAGACTCACCAGGACCCACGGTGATTAGTACAGCAACTTTAGGGGAAGTGGCTGCTTGGTTTCCTGGGGTGAGTGTGGAGGAAATACGCCGACGACTGCGTGCAAATATTGAGATTGGTGATGTACCAGCGTTTTGGGAAGATAGGCTGTTTACGGACAGTGGAGAACCTGTATCATTTCAAGTGGGAGATGTGCAGTTTTTGGGAGTCAACCCCTGTCAACGTTGTATAGTCCCAACACGAGATTCTTACTTGGGTGAAACTTACCCCAACTTTCAAAAAATATTTGTACAAAAACGTCAGGCAACTCTGCCATCATGGGTAGCTGCGTCGAGGTTTAATCACTTCTATAAATTGAGTGTAAATACCAGATTAGCTGTTTCAGAAGCCGGGAAACTGATAAAAGTTGGCGATAATATCGAAACATTGCCAAAAAGTTTCTTAACGGCACAAAAGACGGCTGAGTTTTCCGCAGTTCGACAAGCTCACTGACCACCAAGCTCCAAAACTTAACCTCAAGGGTTTTCAGCCTATTTTCTTATAAATTACGCCAAACCTACAGCCTCTTGCCCACTGCCTAAAAACGACAGATAAAAAAATTGGATTTTTTCCTGATTAGGGGCTGCAATTTTGATGGCAAAAAAAGCATAATAGAAGAGTGACCAAACTCTTAGCCCCTTTACAATCCCTAAAACAAGGTAACTGGTTTAAGCTGATTTGTGGAGCCAGTTTCCAACATCTACCGGCGGTCAGAAGTTTAACTTTAGCCTACACCTTGGCGGGTGCTGACTGCATAGATGTTGCTGCTGATCCGGCTGTAATTAATGCGGCTCAGGAAGCTTTACTGGTTGCTAAAACTCTTGTTAAAGATGCTCAAGCGAGAGGCTTTAATTTTTCAGGCCATTTGCCCTTGTTAATGGTTAGCCTCAACGATGGAGAAGATCCCCATTTTAGAAAAGCCCAATTTAATCCTATTTATTGTTCACCAGATTGCCATAGACCCTGTGAAAAAATTTGTCCAGCACAAGCTATAGTTTTTAACAATCAAAAAGATAGCTGTTCAGGAATTATTGCCGAAAAATGTTATGGCTGTGGGCGTTGCATTCCTGCCTGTCCTTATGAGATAATTGATACAGCATCATATCTGTCAACGCCGGGAGCGATCGCACCATTGATCATGTCAACGGGAATAGATGCCATTGAAATTCATACAAAAATAGGGCGTTTGGCAGAGTTTCAGCGTTTGTGGCAAAACATCGCTCCTTGGGCAGATCAATTAAAGTTATTAGCTATCAGTTGCAATGATGGTGATGGTTTAATTGATTACCTACAAGCAATTTATGATCTAATTTCACCCCGTCCCCAAACTTTGATTTGGCAAACAGACGGGCGCTCTATGAGTGGTGATATCGGTGATGGTACTACCATAGCAGCGATAAAATTAGGACAAAAAGTTTTGGCAGCAAATCTACCGGGATATGTGCAGTTAGCTGGGGGTACTAATAGCTACACAGTTCCTAAATTAAAGGCAATGGGACTTTTAAACGATTTTAGATTGCCGATTTTAGATTTTGGATTAGAAAATGACAATCCAAAATCCAAAATCCAAAATCCAAAATCCAAAATTGCTGGTGTGGCTTATGGTAGCTATGCTCGTGTGTTGCTGTCATCAGTTATTGACAAGTTGGAAAATCAGGAGGTGAGTTCGACTGGTGTTAAGGCAAGTCTGCGCCTTGAAGATGAACCGAAATTACTTTGGCAAGCTGTAAAACTTGCTGATTCTCTCGTTTCTCAGATTAAGTCACAGTAAGAGCGTTAAATTGCTCATTCGTTATCTCTAAAAACGTCACCACCATAGAAAGCATGACGATTACAGAAGACCTGCAAAAGTTACTGGACATTTTACCCCAAGACCTACAACAGCAACTAGAGAACCATCCTAAAAGAGATCATTTAGTTGAAGTGGTTTTGGATCTAGGTCGTCGCCCAGAAGCTCGCTTTCCTCATGCTGCTGAGTATCTGAGCGAATCCCCTGTCACTCAAGCACAAATAGATGATTGTATTCAACGAGTCGGAACCTTTGGTGGAGATAATCGGGCGGGTATTGAGCAAACTTTACATCGAATCAGTGCTATCCGCAACCGCAATGGTAAAATTATTGGCTTGACTTGTCGTGTGGGTCGGGCGGTATTTGGTACTATTGGCATGATCCGCGATTTGGTAGAAACTGGTAAATCAATTCTCATGCTTGGTCGTCCCGGTGTAGGTAAAACTACTGCTTTGCGGGAAATTGCCCGTGTGTTGGCAGATGAATTGAATAAACGAGTGGTGATAATTGACACCTCAAATGAAATTGCCGGGGATGGTGATGTTGCTCACCCAGCTATTGGTCGCGCTCGGCGGATGCAGGTAGCAAAACCAGAATTACAGCATCAGGTGATGATTGAGGCAGTGGAAAACCATATGCCAGAAGTGATTGTCATTGATGAAATTGGTACAGAATTGGAAGCTTTAGCTGCACGTACAATTGCGGAGAGGGGTGTACAATTAGTGGGGACTGCCCACGGAAACCAAATTGAAAACTTGATCAAAAACCCCACTCTTTCTGATTTGGTAGGGGGTATTCAAGCGGTGACGCTAGGAGATGACGAAGCGAGAAGACGCGGTTCACAAAAAACGGTGTTGGAACGCAAAGCGCCTCCCACCTTTGAAATTGCTGTGGAAATGTTGGAGAGACAACGCTGGGTAGTACACGAAAGCGTGTCTGATACCGTTGATACTCTGTTAAGAGGTCGTCAAGCTAACCCACAAACGCGCACTGTGGACGACAAGGGTAAGGTGTCTATTACTAGACAGTTATCTGTGGTTAATGGTCGCGGTGGTAATATTGCTAGTGAGGATGAGTCTTTTCCCGCAGTTAAACAAGTTAATGGCTGGCGTGCTTCTGGTCAAATGGTAGCTTTACCTCCTTTGTCTGTGGAAAGGGAACGGGTAACGGGACGCAGCGAGTTTGACCGCTTGTTAGATGAGTCTTTGAATTATGGTGAAAGTATTGATTTCGGTCGTACTAAATCACCAGGTCCCAATGGGGAAGATTTGCCTTTGCACGTTTACCCCTATGGAGTGAGTCGTCACCAGTTGGAACAGGTGATTGGGGTGTTAAGTTTGCCTGTGGTCTTGACAAAAGATATAGATAGTGCTGATGCTATTTTGGCGTTGCGATCGCACGTCAAAAACCACGCAAAGTTAAGGCAAATGGCTAAGGCGCGTCATGTTCCTATTCATGTGATTAAGTCCAGCACTATTCCTCAAATTACTCGCGGTTTGCGGCGGTTGTTGAACATTGACGAGCCGGAAATTACCGATGATCAGGAGTTGCAACTGTTTTTGCACAGTGGCAGTGATGACGAAATGGACGCTTTAGAGGAAGCGAGACTTGCGGTTGAGCAAATAGTGATTCCTAAAGGTCAACCGGTGGAGTTGTTACCCCGTTCTGCTCAGGTGCGGAAAATGCAGCATGAGTTGGTGGAACATTATCGGCTTAAATCTCACAGTTTTGGTGAAGAACCAAATCGCAGATTAAGGATTTATCCGGCTTAATTTTACTTTTAACCCCCTTTCTGATGTGGAGAGGGGGCTAATAATGACATCAAATCATCCAAAATCAGAAAATTCAAAGATTTACGAGTAGCAAATAAATGAATTACGAAACTACCTTTAAAGAAATTGCTTCTCAGGTGCAATTATTTCAGAGTATAGAACAGAAAGAAAGATTTATATTTGTGCTTGGTGCTTTAACATCTCGGTTAATTAGTTTACATAAAGCAGCCGAAATTATGGAAATGGATACAGAAATATTTATGAAAATTTTAGAATTAATGGGAATAGATTTTTCATATCTTACCGTTGACGATATTGCTATAGAAAAAAACTGGTAAAGATCATGAAAATAGTTTTTAACTCTTCCCCTTTAATTTTTTTATCTCGGTTAGATTTTCTTGATTTATTTCTGACTGTGGAAGCTGAATTTTTATTACCAGAAAGTGTTAAAGAAGAAATCAGTGCTAAACAAGATCAATCATCCATACATATTAATAAACTAATCAGCGAAAATAAATTAACAGTACAAAAAGTACAAGTAGTTTCTCTAGCTAATTGTTTAAATGAGTTCTTAGGAATAGGAGAGTCTGAAGCTATTACTTTAGGGGTAGAATTACAACCAGATTATATTATTTTAGATGACTTTGCTGCTAGAAAAGAAGCAATAAGATTTAGGATTAAACGTTAAAGGAACTTTAGCAATAATTCGTAAATTACAACTAGATGGTAAGATTAATATTTCGGATTTAGATATATTGTACCAAAAAATTAGGGATGTTAATTTTAGGATCAAGCGAGAAATTTTTGATAGTATTTTTGAGTATTGATACATGAATGATGCTCAATCTTTACAGTAATTTATCACATATTCCCGAAAAACGGAAGATAATGAAAACATCACTTTATCTTCTTTAATTTTAACCACTAAATACCGTTGTTGTAAAGATTGTAATCCATTATTAAAATCAACAGAAGATAAATTTAACCTTTGTCTTAATTCTTCTCTGGAAATAAGGTTTTCAAATTTACTCAGTTGTAATACTATTTGTTGTTCTATTGGTGATAAACGGTTAAAGGTCTCTTGAAAATAAGACTGCATTTGCTGGGTAATATGTAAAGTATTTTCTGCTAAAAAATCAGCAACTTCACCATCATAATTTTTGGCGATTAAGACGGTAATAGTTTTTAAAACCATTAAATTACCTTCATATAACCCACATTCCGCACCCCAAACTGTCCCAGAGGGAAATTACGGAGATGAAAAATCAAAGTTAGCGTAAAAACAGACATATACAGTGAAAAAAGCATTCGAGAAACAGTAAATCACCAAAAATCTCATCAAAACCTATTCTCAATAAGAATCAATAAGAATGAACAGCACTGGAGAGGTCAACAGATAAACAAAAGAAGATATTCAAGAGAAAAATCATAAAATAGACTAATATTTACAGGATAAAAATAAAATTATAGACATAGTAAAATGGAGCTATACATCAAAGAGACTAGCTCATTTTCACTCATAGAAATTAAATTGATAGAGATAATAATTAGGTGACTAATTGATAGTAACGTAAACAATCATCTGGTAAAAGACGCAAGATAAAATCTCTGTCCTTATTCCAATTAGAAATATGTTCTTCCTGATTGAGTGTAACCAAATGAATGCTAAAGCCCTACAAAGATATCGGTTTTTGTAAATAAATTGTAAATGCAAATAATTCAATATTTCTAATTTATCAATGATGCGCCATTTAGTTATACTTTGGAAATGCGTTATCGGTAACTCACTAAAGCGATCGCTTTAACCATTAAATCTTACAAATCAGGCTTTTTCACTGTTGAATTAGATAAACTTTCATTATTATTAATTCTTGACCATCTTGCCACTGATACTGTTCTCTTAAATTTTGGGGAATAGTAACTTGACCTTGACTTGATAGCTTGGTAATTTCCATTTGTATAATTTTCAAATATCTATAACAAATTAATTATAACATAGATTCATATCTGTATCAATTGGATGATTGCCTCATAGCGATCGCCATTTAGATATTACATCTACACAATCAGATAATTAAAAAATCATAAAAATAATGATTAATACATCAGTATCAAATACAATTAACCAGGGAATAAAAAAACTAAAAAGCCTAAACATGAACCCAACAACAGCAAATTATGATCAAGCATGGAAAGGAGCAATAGAAAAATACTTTCCAGAATTTATCAGCTTCTTTTATCCCCAAATTTACCAACAAATAGACTGGAGTAAAACACCAATTTCCCTAGACAAAGAACTAGAACAAATTACAGCATCAGCAAACAAAGAAAAACGCTATGCTGATAAATTATATCAAGTGTGGTTACTAGATAACACAGAAATTTGGATATTAATTCACATCGAAGTACAAAGTCAATACGATGAAGAATTTTCCCAAAGAATGTATATCTATAACTACCGTTCCTTTGATTTATACCATAAACCAGTAGTTAGTTTAGCCATATTAGGAGATGAAAGCAAAACATGGCGACCTAATAGTTATCAATACGGTTTAGGTAGGAGTGAGGTTGTGTGTAAGTTTGATACAGTCAAACTCATAGATTACAAATGGGAAGAACTAGAGCAAAGCAGCAATCTCTTTGCTATATTAGTAATGGCACATTTAAAAACCAAAACTACTACCAACAAACTCACAGATCGGGAGCAGTGGAAATGGACATTAATTAGAAGTTTATATGAGCGAGGTTTAAGCAGATATGATATTGAAAACCTCTTTAGATTTATTGACAAAATGATGTCATTAACTCAGGAATTACAACAAAAATTGCTCACGAAAATAACTGAGTATGAAAAGGAGAGAGAAATGCCTTTTTTAACCCCTACTGAAGAATTATTCATTGCAAGAACTCGCCAGCAAGATATTATTAAACTTCTACAAGTCAAGTTTGGTGATGTTCCCGAAATACTGAGCAAAAATATTCAGAATGTTGATGATCTAACCGCTTTAGAAGAATTATTTGTATCATCAATTACGATTACTTCTTTGGAAGAATTTACCAATTTAGTTAATTCTAAATTACCAACATCACAAGAGTAATAGTAGAAAAAACAGAGGTACGGAAATATAGAATTATCTTGAATTATAATAAATTTATTTCTCTACTTCCTTACCTCTTGCAATTTTCTAATTACTTTAATTTGGTGTCAAACCTGAAAGCAAGATATCTGTTTTTATCAATAAATTACAGATCCAAAAAATTCGCCATTTATAATCTATGAATTATGATTTTTGAAATATGAATAAAGAGAGAGCGAATAGATCCCCGACTTCTTGAAAAAGTTGGGGATCTGGCTATGTATCGCTTCCCACTGTTGATCTTGACTCTCACTCACCCCTGATACATAGAATGTCTATTTTGTCAACCCACCTTTTTACAAGACATGAATCAACCTCTCATTTCACCCGAAAAAAAGTTTACGAAATCACTGCTTTTTTCTCTATGCAGATTTTGAGCATTTCTCAAATAACGTAAAATCAAGGGTTTTGGCTATCTCTAAACCTTATTTTTACTAAATGACATACTAAGCCCCGATTATGAAATTTTGAAAAATTATAGCAAATCGCCGAAAGTATTGCAAGATCGTGGATAAATAAAAATAATTCTCAAGTAATTGTTAAGAAAATATAAAGAGGAAATTTCCAAAGTTAGGAATATTTAAACTATTAATAGTATTATCATCCCACATTCCGCACTTCAAAAAGTAGCATAATTTAACTACATTGACAGTCAATTAAAACTTAGGGTTTGAACAATTACGTATCAATGTAAAACAAAATTATGGACACACAAAGTAAAGCCTTTATTG
>NZ_JADEXH010000065.1:0-21679 GCF_015207205.1 Sphaerospermopsis sp. LEGE 08334
TCATCCTGAAAATCCTTAAATCCTGGAAATCCTGATTCAGACAAATACTTAAATCATCAAATCACCACCAACCATTAAACACTATCATCCTGAAAATCCTTAAATCCTGGAAATCCTGATTCAGACAAATACTTAAATCATCAAATCACCACCAACCATTAAACACTATCATCCTGAAAATCCTTAAATCCTGGAAATCCTGATTCAGACAGTAGTATGCTATAATTCTCACTAGATATACCCAGCAACTACCATGAGTCAATGTCTCAATCCTGACTGTCTTTACCAAAATCCCCAAGGTACTAATTTTTGTGTAAGTTGCGGTGCTAAAATCATCTTAGATGATCGTTATCTCCCCCTGAAATTTATTGGAGAAGGTGGTTTTGGACGCACTTTTCAAGCTGTAGATATCAAAAGATTAAATACACCCTGTGTCATTAAACAATTTTTACCCCAACAAGCAGGAAGTTCATCTTTACAAAAAGCAACGGAATTATTTCAACAAGAAGCTCAACGACTGCAAGAGTTAGGTAAACATCCGCAAATACCCGACTTACTCGCTTTCTTTCCCCAAGATGGTAGACTGTATTTAATTCAGGAATTTATTGATGGGCAAAATTTACTGCAAGAATTAGAAACTCAAGGTAAATTAAACGAACCACAAATTAGAAATATCTTAACAGAGTTATTGCCGATTTTGCAATTTATCCATGACAACAAAGTCATTCATCGAGATATCAAACCAGAAAATATTATTAGAAGCACAACCGGTAAATTATTCTTGATTGATTTTGGCGTTTCTAAAGAAACAAGTGGTAGTATTTTAAATAGAGTGGGAACTATTACCGGAACTCCTGGATATGCACCACCGGAACAATTTCGGGGGATGGTTTATCACAGCAGTGATCTCTATAGTTTAGCTGTAACTTGTATACGTTTATTGACGGGACTTTTTCAAAAAATTGATGGTTCTGATTTCTTGTTTGATACTATAAATATGGAATGGCAATGGCAAAAGTATGTTTCTTTAAGTCAGGAATTAACTGATATTTTAGAAACAATGTTGCAAGATATTCCTAAAAAACGTTATCATTCAGCAGCAGAAGTTTTAGCAGCATTAAATAATCCCATTCCTCAAAAAACTGTTGTTATTCCTAACCCCCAACCTCCGCAACCACAACCAACTTCTAATAATCCATTTAAACAAATTTTTCAACAGTTGATTTCTCCCCCCACTAACCCACCTCAACCAACGATCATTAAACCTCAACTCAGGAATACTCATACATCATTTCAGGAAAATTTAGGTAATGGTGTATTATTAGAAATGATTGCTATTCCGGGGGGAAGTTTTTTAATGGGTTCACCGGAAAATGAACCTGAGAGACGTGATTCAGAAAGTCCCCAGCATCGGGTAACTATTCAACCATTTTACATGGGCAAGTTTACTGTAACTCAGGCACAATGGGAACGGGTAGCAGCGTTATCAAAAATTAAACAGGATCTCAATCCTCAACCTTCCCGCTTTCAAGGTAAAAATAAACCAGTGGAAAGAGTTTCATGGCTTGACGCGCAGGAATTTTGTGCTAGAATAAGCAAAGCTACAGGTAAAAAATATCGTCTACCCAGTGAAGCTGAATGGGAATACGCCTGTAGAGCCGGAACAACCACACCATTTTATTTTGGTGACAACATCACCACAGATTTGGTAAATTACAACGGTTATTATTATTATTCCTATAACCCCGGTGCAAAAGGTAAATATCGTGAACAAACCACAGATGTAGGTTCTTTTCCCCCTAACTCCTTTGGTTTATACGATATGCACGGTAATGTCTTGGAATGGTGTGGAGATGACTGGCACAAAAATTATATAAACGCGCCTACAGATGGTATTGCTTGGATTGATAGAGGCGCTAGTAAGGTGCTGCGCGGTGGTTCTTGGTACTCCTACCCCACGAGTTGCCGTTCTGCGTTTCGTGGCAGCCACAGCCCAGACTACAGGAACGACTCCTACGGTTTTCGGTTGTTAGTTTCCGGCGCAAGGACTCTTTAGTTCTTTACTCTCTTACCCTTTTACCGTCTACACTTTTTCTTTTTCCCTTTCTTGTATCGCCATCAGGCGATCAAATTTTTTCAAAATTTTGGAGGTATTGCTTTTAGCATATCACATCAATGAGGAAAATGGCACTGAAATATTAATATATGATATATATGGGCGCACTCTTTTCCACCTATAACATAAGCATAGTCGAAACTGAGAATTTTGTCAAGGGTTAAAATTGTCAGAATCAGGATATCCAGGATTTAAGGATTTTCAGGATGTTGTTTAATGATTGTTGGTGGGGATTTTGTAGACAAAATAATTCTTGATAAAAAATTAATATTCATGCAGTTGCATATATATATACAGTTGCAGTAATTTCCAGGAAAATATGCCATAACAGAAACGAAGATACTACGACAATTGGGTGTCTATAAATGGAAAATCCTCAAATTCAGTTTAGTGAAGGCCGCGCAAAAATTGATCTTTACCAACTTCAAAACTTATTTAATATAGCCGCTTTTTGGGCAAAAGGGCGGAGTATAGAGGATTTAAGCATAGCCATTGCTAATAGTAAACCTGTAATTTCTGTTTGGGATGGAGAACAACTAATTGGCTTTGCAAGAGCTAATTCTGATGGCATCTATCGCGCTACAATTTGGGATGTTGTCATTCATCCAGAATATCAAGGTAAGGGACTGGGAATCAAATTAGTAGAAACAGTTTTAGCTCACCCACTTATGCAAGTGGAGAGAGTTTATTTAATGACAACTCATCAACAAAAATTCTATGAAAAGATTGGTTTTCAAACTAATAATACCACGACAATGGTACTATACAATCAATCGGATCTAGGTTCTATTCCGACTGGAGAAGTTCAGCTTCAGGAGTCAATAGGGGGATAGAAATTTGTAGTCTGGTGCAATCTTGTTTTACTTCTGTGGTGATGGGATCTGTGGTGATGGGAGAGGAGATAATTTCTAGTTTTCCTCCCATCGTTTCTAGTAATTTTTGATTAAGTAATAGTTTCATTCCTGATGAGATTTCTATATTGTCTTTTATATTGTCTTTTATATTGTCTTTTATATTGTCTTTTATGTTTTCTTGAGTTGTGTTGTTTTCAGAGGCAATCAAATTTATTTCTTCACTAGAGATCATAGCATGAGTGGGGACATCTAGATAAATATGCACAACATTATTAATAATATTATTTGTAGCTGTATTTGCAGGTGCAATACTACTGGAAAGATGAATACTACCTTCTTCCATTTGTAAAATGGTAGTATCTATTAAATTCACCAATATTTGACGTAGCCAGCGGTTATCTGCTAAAACGTAAATCTCTGGTTTAGGAAATGATATAGTAAAAGGATAATTGCGATTTGCAGCCAGCATATAAGTTAATTTATGAACTTCTTCTACAACTTTAGTTAACTGTACAGGCTGAATTTCTAATTTATTTGTTCCGTGTTCTGTTCTAGCAACACTGAGAATTTCATCAATCATTTTTAGCAATTTGAGCGATCGCTCATAAGCTTGTTCAACAAATTCCCTTTCTTCCTCTGGATTTTCGCACAAATCATTTAAAATTAATTGATGTAATCCTATTAAACCATTGAGGGGCGATCGCAATTCATGGGTAGTTCTAGCTAAAAAACCACCTTGAAACTGGCTCATTTCCCTAGCCATTTGGTAGGCTAATTGGGTTTGGTTTAATTTGTCTAAAGTTTTTGGTAAAACTTTGGTTTCTTGCTGTTGTGGGGCATTTTCCACAGGAATGGATGAAGATTTAGATGACTGTAGGAATAACTTACAAAAACCTATTCCTAAACCCATTCCTGTTCCTAGATATAACCATTCATTTAAGCTAGTCATAGAAAATTTTACTCTTGAGTACCATTATCAATTATCAATTATCAATTATCAATTTTAATTACTCCTTGGCGCAAAATTTGCCAATCATTCCCTGTCCATTTAACAACAGTAGAAGGTATTCCCAAACCTTTATATTCAGTCGCTTCTAAAGTGAGAACATCAGGAAAATTCAGTTCTATTTCTGCTCGATTTTCTAAAGCTGGTTGTCCTGATAAATTAACGCTAGTGGTAGCCATTGGTCCAGTTTGTGCTAAAATATTTTGGGCAACTAAATGATTGGGTACTCTAATTCCAATAGTAGTTGGATCAGTAGGATTCATAACTTGAGGAATTTTCTCACTAGCAGGTAACACTAAAGTCAATGCACCAGGCCAATATTGATTAACTACCTCCTGCCAAATTTGATATTCAGTCTTATTTCCTTTTACATAATCCCATAAATCTTCGGCTTTAGCAGCCATTAAAATTAAAGGTTTATCTAAACTGCGTTGTTTAGCAGTATAAATCAATTCTGCCTGTGCGGGTAGAGAAGCTAGTGCAGGTACGGTATCCGTGGGGAAACTAATTAGTTTTCCAGCTTTTGCAGAGTTGATGAGAACTTCTAGAGAAACATTCATAAATAAATATCAGAAAATTACTTATCTATTTTTAGATATAACCGACAAATATCAGGTGACAGGTAACATAATTGGTTTAATTATAAATTAAACTATATAATAATTATGACATCCTGTACATCCTATAATCCTGGATATCCTGATTCTGACAATAAAAATCCTGAAAATCCTGATGCTGAAAAAATCAGATCCAGGACATTCTACATATTTACATAAGCTACCGCAAAACGTTCTATTCCTGCTAAATCTGCATGAATAGAAATATCACAATAACTACCATTAGTTTCCAACAATTCTTGCACCGTTTCCGCCTGTCCCGCCATCATTTCAATTAACCAAACCCCACCCAGACGCAAATAAGCAGGAGCAACTGCGATTAAATGACGAATACAATCTAAACCATCAGCACCACCATCTAATGCTAGATGGGGTTCATGTTTCACTACTTCCGGTTGTAATGTCAGTACCGTATCACTGGGAATATAAGGCGGATTTGATACCATTCCGCTAAATTGACCTTTCCAATTTTCTAAGGGTTTCCACCAATCTCCTTGGTAAAATTTAACTCGTTTATTAAAACCCAAGTTTTCCGCATTGGTTTTCGCAACCTCTAAAGCTTCAGCACTGACATCTACAGCATGAATCGTAGCATTTGTCAATACCTCCGCTAAACCAAGAGCGATCGCCCCACTCCCAGTCCCCAAATCTGCCCAATGACCTGATTGTAACCCCTTACTTTCAGCAGCGTTTACGGCCAAATCAATCAAAATCTCTGTTTCCGGTCTAGGAATTAAAACCGCATTTGACACAGCGAGTTTAAAATAGCGCCAAGGTGTCACCCCAGCAATATACTGTATCGGCAAGCGTTCATGCAAACGTCTTTGCCATAACCTGTCTAACTCTGTCAAAGATAACTGCATTTTAATTTGCTGCCATGATTTGAAAGACTCTAAACGCAGTGTTAAGCGGTCTAACTCAGTTATTTCCTGCAACAGCCAATCAACTTCTACAGGAGAAATGTCCGTAGATAAAGCATCTTTTAGTGCTTGATTACGCCACTGCCAAACTTCCATACCAGTAACTGACTGTTGCTTTGCCATGATTAACGCCGTTTAGAAGGTGCATTATTCTGCTTGGCAGCATTGTTTTTAGGCAAAGTCCTAATATATTCTCTAGACTCTGGGGATGGAACCAAAACCACCTGATTTAACCAAGAATCATTTTTATCTTCTAAAGTTTTAATCACCCCATCCACATCTATTACCTGAATATCAGCTTTAGGAAACTTTGGTTTCACTTGGTTCAATAAACCTAGTGCATCTTGTTTACTCAAGAATAAAGGAATCATTTGCTGATTATTCGCACCTAATTGAATTGGCACATAGCCTTGATCTGGTGCAAACCTTACCGCAAATACAGGCACGCTTTTAAATTGATTTACTTTTTGACCACCTGCATTTAGTAAAGTTAGTGCGCCTTTAACTTCTTTGTCTACAGGTTTAAACGCAAATAACAGTCTATTCTGTTGGTTTTTACTTTGTTGCAATTGCTGATAAATTACACCTAGAGGAACAGCGGTAACTTGCAACTGTTTGGTCATTGCTTCTAGTTTTGGGTCTTTATTTTTGGCATTTTGCAATTCTTTGACAAACGCCAAAGCTTCCTGCCGACTCATATATACACCAGTCACTGAAGCTCCTGGTTGTCCATTTTGTGCGGGTATAGTCTGACTCAACGGTAAACCCTGATCATTCGTAATCAAGTAAACTGGTACAGAATCCAATTTTTCTTTGACTTGTTGTTCTGATAATGCCAGTACAGGAAAATCAACAGCTACCACGCTTCCAAATAGGGTACTACCTACTAAACCCAGCGTTAAGCCCCAGCGAACCAATGATTTCATAAATACTCCTTATCTCCATATCAATAGTTGAATTAACTTAGACAATCAGAAAACGGTGGTATTTTATACCCACAAAAACCAGTTTAATTATCTAACCAGCTATTTTAGCTTTAAATAACTTTATAGATTTGATTTTGCTAATTGTCTTGATTTTTGCCTTGCTATTCATTACTAAATGCTGTATTAGTTTATTATATTCTCCAACATAGACTGAGTTCCGGGACTGATTCATCAAAACAATGCCATTTTATTGTATTGTTTTTCTTCCTTATTGATGACGCTAGGACTTTATAAACCGTTCCATTAGCTGATCAACTGATTCTGTGAAATTCGGTATATATTAGAAATTATTTCAATATAGGACTAATATTTGATTTTTGAAAAAAACTCCGTACACCTAAATTCTCTAAAACCCTTTTGCCTCTTGCATTAGTGCCTCTTGCCTGCCTAAATAGATAATTAGGGTTTGCTGAATAAATGTAAAACCTGTATGAATCAAGTTTCCAAATACAAAAAACTCCTTGATATCCTTGAACTCCTGACTCCTTGAAGATAGGGAACAGGGAACAGGGAACAGGGAACAGTTTCAGCTATCTGTCATCCCCAAATTTTTGGATTTCTTAGTCCCAAAATGCACGGTTTTGAAGGGTATACCTGAAAAAGTGTGCATTTTTTGGGATTTTGAGAGATGGCAAAGAAATTTTAAAATCTCCTCCTGACTCCTGACTCCTATACCCTCACGGAAAGACTTTCTCAGCAAACCCTAATTATGGCTTCGCCACGCTACGCGAACAGATATCAAATCAGATTCCTATAGCTTAAATCAAAATAAGAATAACTAAACTATACTGTCTACTAACTGAGCAGCAAATCTAAAATATTAATGTTGAATAAAAATCGGGATGACAGGATTTGAACCTGCGGCATCCTGCTCCCAAAGCAGGCGCGCTACCAAGCTGCGCTACATCCCGGAAAACTTTTTACTGTTGATAGTTTAGCTATACATAACAAAAATTATGTTTAGCTCAAGCATCTTTCTAACTATATCATACTAAAAACAGATTGCCAACCCCTTACTGGGAAATTACTGGGAAAAAAATCAAATCACTTCCTTAATAAGAGTTTTTCTGTTGACTCAGCCTGAAAAAGTTGATACTGATAGATTAACGCTTATCGGTCAACCAAACAATAATAGCACATCTTAGGTATGATAGCGAATTGATGGCGGCAACCTGTTTTGTTTGCTTGAGGATCATTGAGGATACCAAAACATCCCTTTAATACCTTCTGGGTCAGGCATAAAACCCATAGTCCGGTAAAAATCTACAACATGAGGGTCAGCGAAGAGAGTAACATTGCTAATTTCTTCACTTCTGAGTTTTTTGAGGACATATTTCATCAATGCCTTACCCATACCTTGACCTTGGAAGTCTGGATGAACTACCACATCCCAAATAGTGGCATTAAAAGCATGATCTGAGGTAGCACGGGCAAAACCTATTAAACGCCTTTTGTTTCCTCGTACTTGCCACATAGAAGCGACGAGAAAACTATGTTCAATGGCTTTTTTTACTTTTCTCAGAGGACGACGCGACCAACCCACCGCATCACAGAGTTCTTCTAGTTCATACAAGTCGATATCGCGTTCAGTGCTAAAAACGATAGTATCGCTTCCGGCACTAGAGTTGCCTCTATCTCCCCGTGCATACTCATCAAATGCGGTCGTTTTATTTGTCGCTACAGATTCAGAACTACTAAACCAAGTTTTCCAAAAACCCATGCCAACGTGGTTCGGGTAACATGACTGAATTGGTTACTCTGCTTGAGAGTGTTGAATCATTAGTAAAAACACTGTCTCTGTTCTATCTCCAGACACCTAACCTAAAGAATTACATTGGGTGTTTTCGGAATGGGGACTTTTGACAGCCAGTTACTCAAAGTTTCAAACCAATCATTTTTAACTTTAGCATTTTGTTTTTACAATCACCTAGCTAAAGCACAGGGTATTTTTGGCAAATTCCTGGGCTTTCATATCCTGGATTGTTTTTAGTGGTTGATTTTTTGTGCCATTGAAATCAAGATACGACATGATCAGGTATTTTGATGTATCCATATCTATAATTTTGATGAATTTGCCGCTGATGCAGCCCCAAACAGAATCATTTGCCCAAAATTGACAGCAAAAAAGACAATGGAGGCGATCGCCTGAGCGAATTTGTGAACTTAGATCCCAACAATCCAATAGACGACAACAATAAATTATGTAGAATTTCCCTTATTAGCTAGTATGATATCAAACTTCTACCTCTATTTTCACCTTTAGGTAAAATCTATGCTCCAGCGGCCAAAACGGAAAAATATAATAGCCAAGTAGTAAATAACACAGTTTTATAGCAGGAGTCAGGAGTCAGGAGTCAGAAGTAAAACCCTATTGTAGTAAGAGTTTCATGATCAATTGATGTCCTAACTACTCTGTCTACAACTACGGCTATAGCTTTATTTTTATCAAAAAAATCGGGTCTAAAACCGCACTTCGTCCCGCTACGCTAACGCCTTTGAAAGCGAAAAGTTTTTGAAGTGGGGTATAAATCCCCAGTACAATAGGCCTCCTGCCTCCGTTCACAAAGCAAGCAAGTCTTACCTCCAACAATGACTTCTGGTTTAAAATCCTCAACACTGGAACTCCTAAAACGTTTTAACCGAGCGTTTCCCCAATTTTATGAGCAATTTGTTAGCAGTGAGATACAATTGCAAAATTTGCGACTAGCATACCGTCTATATAAAACCAGACGGGCTGTGATCGAGATCAAGCCGGAAGGTAGCAAAAGTGCGCTGCATTTTGCATATCGTAATCAGTCTTTTCTCCTCAGCGATATTTTTGGTGTGCTGGCAGCTTATGGTTTAACTATTCACGGTTTGAGTCTCTATGGTCAGATTCAACCACCAATGTTAGTTTTTATCAAACTGCTAGTGTCCCGTGGCAGCAAAGCCCTGACGGAAAAAACCGCCGAAAATGTTTGTCGTGCCATTCGTGAGGCTCTGGGAAGTCGGTTTGAGGTAGAAGAGATGTTAGCCGTCGAATTTAATCTCAATGCTAGTTTAGAGCAGGTACAAACCGATTTTTACGTTGATCCTGTTTTTCATCTCCCTGCCTTGGTAATTGAAGCCGATAATCAACCAGGATTATTTTATAAAGTTATGTATGCCATCTGGCAAGAAGACCTATTAGTAGTCAATGCCAATTTATTGGTTTGGCGGGGACGTACTCGGCTAATACTCTACTTGCTCGGTCCAAACGAAAGCCTGATTCCTGAATATCTCGGTAACAAAATCGCTGAAGGAGTCCGACAAAGGTTACTTGCTCATTAATTGGTGATTGGTGATTGGTGATTGGTGATTGGTGATTGGTGATTGGGAAAAATACAAATAACTTCCCCCTGCTCCCTGCTAGAAAGCTCCCCTGCTTCCCACTTCCCCAGTCCCATAAACTATTTTCTTCTCCGTATTTAGTCGCTCCCGCTCTTCGGGTTACGATATGGATATGGCAACAATAGAAATCTTCGGCGTTCACCACGCTTATGAGTTAACGGCTCCCACCTCTTGCCCCCATGCTTTAGTGTTTATCCACGGTTGGCTCAACAGTCGTGGATACTGGCAACCTGTGATTTCTCGCCTATCAGTTGATTTTCAGTGCTTGTCTTATGATTTGCGCGGTTTTGGTGAATCTCAGTCTCAGGCAAAATTTGATTTTAATCACAGCCGAAACGCCCAAAAACTGCACAAACTAAAGCTCAATTCCACTACAGATCCTAAATTAGTTAGCTATACTGCTGATTCTCTGTATTCTCCTTTCGCATACTCTCAAGATTTAATAGCTCTGCTGGAAGTTCTCAATCTCAAGAGTGTTTGGCTGATTGGTCATTCTTTGGGAGGTACTATTGCTCTATGGACAGCGGCTCAATTACCTGACCTTGTTAAAGGAGTTATTTGTATTAATGCTGGTGGTGGAATTTATCTTAAAGAAGCATTTGAGCAGTTTCGCTCAAAGGGTCAAAAATTTCTCCAAATTCGGCCACGCTGGCTTTACCAAGTGCCTTGGATTGATTTGCTCTTTACCAGAGCCAGTGTATCACGTCCTTTAGACCGTTTTTGGGCGCGTCAACGAATTATTGATTTTGTTGTAGCCGATCCAGAAGCTGCCCTAGTAACGCTTTTAGACTCTACAACAGAGGAAGAAGTGAACCGCTTACCTCAGTTAGTTTCACAAATCAAGCAACCAGTTTATTTTTTAGCTGGTGCGGATGACAAGCTTATGGAACCCAAATATGTACGCCATTTAGCCAGCTTTCATCGGCTTTTTCAATACGTTGGTGATAATTTTATTGAAATTCCTCATTGTGGACATCTGGCAATGTTAGAACAACCAGATGCCGTTGCTGACCATATTCGGTCATTAGTCATTAGTCATTAGTCATTGGGCAGAAAATTTTAGATTTTAGATTTTAGATTGGGTTGATACAAACAATCCAAAATCCAAAATCCAAAATCCAAAATAAAAAACTCCTGCCACCTACCTCTCATACAATTGCATGACTTGGGTTAAAGGCAGTCGAGAATGAACGCCCAAAGTCAGAGAAGATGTATGTCCACGGGATAGATGATCAGCCGCTGCACAGCCGATCATGGCGGCATTGTCAGTACAGAATTTTAAGGGCGGGAATAGGACTTGGAGATTATGCTCGGCGGCAGCCGCTTGTAAATGCTTTCTTAGTCCACTATTAGCCGCTACACCTCCACCTACGGCAATTGTATTTAAACCATAGTCACGAGCGCAGGCGATCGCTCTTTTGGTTAAGGCTTTGGCTATTGTTTCTTGAAAACTGGCTGCAATATCAGCTACGGGCAATTGTCCACCATCTTTTTCTAACTGCTGCACTAACCTTAATACGGCTGTTTTTAAACCGCTAAAACTGCCATCATAGGGATGATAACCCCCACCTGGTAGGGAAATTCTTCCTTCTGGTAATGCAAAAGCTTGGGGATCACCTGTCTGCGCCAATTTATCAATCACAGGTCCGCCGGGATACCCCAACTTTAATAATCTTGACACTTTATCAAAAGCCTCACCCGCAGCATCATCACGGGTTTCTCCTAGAGTTTCGTAATTACCACAATCTTTAACATAAATCAAGCTTGTATGTCCGCCTGAAACGAGTAAGCTAAGAAATGGGGGGTCTAAATTGGGTTGTGCTAGGTAAGTAGCATAGATATGGCCTTCCAGGTGATGAACTCCCAAAAATGGTTTTTCATGCACCATAGCCAGGGTTTTGGCAGCCGTTAACCCTACCAACAATGCTCCTACCAGTCCAGGCGCACAAGTGGCGGCAATCCCGTCAATTTGTCCCCAGTTCATTGCGCTTTCATCGAAAGCTTGGGCTATTGCCTGATTAATTATTTCTAAATGTTGCCTTGAAGCTACCTCTGGAACTACCCCACCATACTGCTGATGGATGGGAATTTGCGAGGCTATGATACTGCTGCAAACTTGACGATTCTTGACAATTGCCACAGCAGTTTCATCACAACTTGTTTCGATCGCTAAAACGGTTGTCATAGTGATTGGTGATTGGTGATTGGTGATTGGTGATACAATTTTGGATTTTGGATTATTTTTGTCAATTCCAATCTAAAATCTAAAATCTAAAATTTTCTTCCCCAATCCCAAACCTTACTTTTGGTTGCGAAGCTTTAACTTTTATTTACTTAAACTTTACTCGATTCCCAGCCAAGAGTATGATGACTTGCTAGTTATCCAAATTAAACATTGTACAAGCCGCTTCGTGTTGTACAAAAAACTTCTTGTTTTGTAATAAAAGGAAACAACTCAATGAGACGATTGTTTGCTTTGATTTTAGCGATTGGTCTTTGGTTCAATTTTGCCCCCTCAGCTAATGCTCTGGGCGCTAACCTTGTTCCCTGTAAAGATTCTCCCGCTTTTCAAGAGCTTGCCCTAAATGCCCGTAATACCACCGCTGACCCTGAATCTGGTAAAAAGCGGTTTGAACGCTATTCTCAGGCTTTATGTGGTCCTGAAGGCTATCCTCACTTGATTGTTGATGGTCGCTTGGATCGGGCTGGAGACTTTTTAATCCCCAGCATTCTCTTCCTGTATATCGCTGGTTGGATCGGCTGGGTTGGCCGCGCTTACTTACAAGCGATTAAGAAAGAATCTGATACTGAGCAAAAAGAAATCCAAATTGATCTGGGTTTAGCACTACCCATCATTGCTACTGGGTTTGCTTGGCCTGCTGCTGCAATCAAAGAATTTCTCTCTGGTGAATTAACCGCTAAGGATTCAGAAATCACTATTTCTCCACGCTAATTCATCTGCTCTCATTCACTTGTTTTTGGAGACTCAATTCATGGCTGACAAAGGCGAACAATCATCCTATTTGATTAAGTTCATTTCTACAGCACCTGTAGCCGCTACTATCTGGCTGACCATTACAGCGGGCATTTTGATCGAATTTAACCGCTTCTTCCCTGACCTACTTTTCCACCCTCTACCATAGGGTAAAACGGGTTGATATCAGTAAACAGTACCCAGTAAATACATCAAATCTGATTGCTGTTTACTGATAACTGAATCAATGCCACCCTTTTTGAATTTTGAAGCTCGAATTTTGAGGCAACATAAAATATGGCACAATCAGTAAACGCATCCAAAAATCTCCCCAGTGATCCCAGAAATCGGGAAACTGTAAGAGCAGCTGGCGGTAATCCTCAAGATGGAAACCTGGAAACCCCAGTCAATTCTTCTCCCCTGGTTAAGTGGTTTATTGGTAACTTACCCGCTTATCGTACTGGTCTAAATCCTTTTAGACGTGGATTAGAAGTAGGCATGGCTCATGGTTACTTGCTCTTTGGACCTTTTGATAAATTAGGTCCCCTGCGGGATGCTGCTAACGCTAACTTAGCTGGTTTGTTGGGTAGTATTGGTTTGGTAGTAATTCTTACCGCTTGTCTATCCTTGTATGCTAACAGCAATCCTGCACCAGCACTTCCCAGTGTGACTGTACCTAATCCTCCAATGGATGCTTTTAATTCCAAAGAAAACTGGAACAACTTTGCTAGTGCTTTCTTAATTGGTGGTATTGGTGGCGCTGTAGTTGCTTTCTTTTTGACTGCCAACTCTGGACTGATCCAAGGTTTAATCGGTTAATTTGATCTGTGGTAATGGGTAATTGGTGATTGGTGATTGGTGATTGGTAATTGGTGATTGTTGATCATTTTCGCCAATTATCTATTACCTGTTACCCAAATAAAACAGCTTCAAGTGGTAATGGGTAATTGGTGATTGGTGATTGGTAATTGGTGATTGTTGATCATTTTCGCCAATTATCTATTACCTGTTACCCAAATAAAACAGCTTCAGGTGGTAATGGGTGATTGGTGATTGGTAATTGGTAATTGTTGATCATTTTCGCCAATTATCTATTACCTGTTACCCAAATAAAACAGCTTCAATTTGATTTAAAGCAGTTTCAAAATCATCATTGACAATTTGAAGATCAAATTCTGCTGCTGCTTCTATTTCCTCTTGGGCGCGATTTAGACGACGAGCGATCGCCTCTTGAGAATCTTGTCCTCTTCCCCTTATCCGTTTCTCTAGTTCTGAAAATGAAGGCGGTAGTATAAAAATACTCAGTGCGTTAGGGTAGGAAGCCTTAATTTGTCTTGCCCCTTCCAATTCAATTTCTAGGATCACCAACTTACCAGACTGAATTTGCTCAAGCACCGCTGCACGGGGAGTTCCGTAATAGTTACCAGCAAATTCCGCCCATTCCAAAAGTTCCCCTTGAGCAACTAATTTTTCAAACTGGCTGCGGTTGATAAAGTAATAATTTTGTCCATTAATTTCTCCTGGACGGGGAGAACGAGTCGTGGCAGATACTGAATAATACAGTTCTGGATGAAGTTGGAGGAGCTTTTGCATCAAAGTTCCTTTGCCAACTCCACTAGGACCAGTTAAAACAATCAGTTTGCCCAAGGACGGACTTTCTGGGGTAGTAGCACCACTAGGTATGGGTAAGACTTGCATTATCCCTTCAACTTCTGAATTCATCAATAAACGTTATTCATTAGTCTGATGCTTTGTTGCGAGACTAAAGAATTAGAATTGTAGCACCAGTGACAGAAAACTTGTCTAATTGATATCCTACCGTCGATATAGCATAAATAGGAGGGGTTGACAGCCGACAAGCACTTTAGGGATTCAAGTCTCAATTTTTTTGTCAACGAGTAGAGATAAATCTTGATTAAATGTGAGCATCTGTTAGCTTTTGTTAGTAAAACACTAACTAGCTGTTAACCCCACCTATAATTAGTTATCGGCAGTCTGATGCTCACGGGAAATGACAAACCGATTTGCTACCGTTTCCGGCTGAATCGCTGATAAAATAATATGACTGGAATCAGTGATAATGACAGCCCTAGTTCGTCTACCATAGGTGGCATCTATCAGTTGCCCTCTATCTCTGGCATCGGTAATAATGCGCTTAATTGGGGCAGATTCTGGACTGACAATGGCAACTACTCGATTAGCGGAAACAATGTTGCCAAAACCGATGTTGATTAATTGAATATCCATAAAAAAAATAGGCGCTCAAGGCGCGAGGAAAAGTTCTTGATAAACATATTCTCATGTTATACATAAAAAATGAGAGTTACAACGATTAAAGTCTTGATATCTTGAGTTTTTAAATCACAACTCCCGGCTTTTAGCTTTTTATCAGCTATAAATGCTAAAAATATTTCTAAGGATATATAGAAAATTATATTCATAAAAGGTAGTCGTCGCGAGATTGCCCACCAATATTGTTCGGTTATTGTTCGGTTAACGAAATTTACGTATTCGAGATCCCCCATTATCCCCTTGAAAAGGGGGAATTTAATTTGTGTAAGCGGGCAAGATGCCTACACCACAAGACGGGATAGACAAGAGTTTGGGTGATCCGATGTCAATAAATGAAGTTTTGTAACAAATTTGAGTATCTGCGTAAAAACTACAAGCTGTGAAAGAAAACCAAACAGGAGCAGACAAGTAGTTGGCATATTGATTGGAGGAAATGGAAGAATGAGCAAACACAGTCTATTGAATAAAGCTGTATATAACTCAAAGGAAAAATCGTTCCTATCCAACTCTTGAAACTGTCACCGTGGCGTAGCACCTGTCACCTGTCACCTGTCATTTATTTACTGATATTCTGCATTAAGAAGCTTGATAGCGTTGGTTTTTCCAGGTTGAAATATTAACTGTATCCGAATTGTGTATCAAAATTGTGTATCAAACGATGATGAACAAAAAATTCTTACAAAGTGCAAGTGTAATATGCACTATATTTACCGTTCTTGGGGTGAATAGCTTTGAAAAGCAGCTATCCTTCAGGGGGCAAAAAGCACTGTACTCTAACCTTGTACTAGCACAAACATCCCAGGAACAGATTGCCCGCCAAGTTTATCAAAAATCAAGTCCGGCTGTGGTGACGGTTCAAACAGGTCAAGGTCATGGCAGTGGTTTTATTATCAGTAAAGATGGGTTAATTATCACCAATGCTCATGTCATTAAACCACCACCAAGAAACCAAAAAGAAGTAGAAGAGTATAATCCAAAAGATTTCCCCAGTGTAGTGACTGTTGTTTTTTCTGATGGGAAGAAAGTCGCGGCTGATGTATTGGGTTTTGGTAAAAATGGATTAGATTTGGCAATACTGAAAATCCATAATCAGAAAAACTTGCGGACACTTGATTTAGCTGCGGCTGGATCTGCGAAAGTAGGCGATCGCATTTTCACTCTTGGTACTCCTCTGGATGCAGATTTCAAAGACACTTTTACCCAAGGAAACATTACTCGTATTGATTCCAGGACTGGAGAAATTCAACATGATGCAGTGATACAAGGAGGTAATTCTGGGGGACCACTTCTTAATAGTAAAGGTCAAGTGATTGGGGTAAATACAGCAGGAATTGTCGGACCTGGAAAATTAAATAGTGGGATGAATTTTGCTATTCCTGTTGCTCAAGTGCAATCTTTTATTACTGCTGCCAGAAAAAAAGATATCTCTTCTGTCTCTACCCTATTTGAGAGATCCACAAAACCTGCTATTGCCAGTATCTCACTTAACGGTCAGATAATTAATGGCAATTTAAATCAAGGCGATGATATTGATATCAAAAATGGTAGCTTTGTGAATTTATATCAATTTCAGGGTCGAGCCGGTCAACAGGTAGTAATTGAGATGACAAGTCAGAAAATTAATTCACTTTTGAGTTTATATCAAGTGAGCGAATCTTCTGAAGGTAACAGTTTTAACAAAATAGCCGAAAACGATGATAGAGGGGCTGGTGATTTTAATGCTCAAATAGATATGACATTACCAGAAGATGGGGTTTATTTAATAGTTGCCACTTCTCAACAACGAGGAGAAACTGGAAATTACAGTTTACAGGTAACAGCTAAACCTTAAATAGTGGGTATATTTTGCTAAAAAAGGATTTTTCAATGAACAGAAGTCAGTTTTTTAACGGTTACAGAAAAAAGCACTATTTGATAATCTAACAATTTATCAAATATGTGATCCATTACCTTCAACTAATGATTTTTAATTTATCAATCTCAACAACAATATTATGCGACAACAATCATTTTTCATCACTTTAGGACTAGCTGCTGTCACATCTTTAGCAACTATTAGTCTACCTGCCAATTTTAGCCAATCAACTGCTGCTGAATTGCAATCAAATCAAGTCACTTTCCTTTGTCAGTCAATGTTTGATGCAGCAAGTGGTGAGAGCATTCCGACTACAGTTGCTTGGATTCCTGAAAGAAAAGGTCATGTGTATTTTATTGGCTGGAAATCTGAATACTTTAATAAAGGTGGCTGGACTCCAGCACAACGCTGTCAAAAAGTCTCACAAAAATTCCAAGAGTTTTATGAACAAGGTCGTTTGAATTTTCTGTCTACTGGGAAAATTAAAGGATATCCTGTTATCTGTGGTGTTCTTAATCAAGGAGAAACTTGCAATCCTAGTAATCAACTATTTACTTTAAGAACAGGGAGTGATGCTGAGGACGTAATACAAAAGTTAATGGATATTGCTGAAGGTAAAAGTGGAGGGATAATTTTCCAAAATTCAAATGACCAGTTGTATGTAAGTGTGAAAGATTTTTTCAATAAATCTCCCTTAATTCCGGGTAAATAATTACGTTTTTGGGAGGGTGGTTTAAATGATCTTGGAAATTCATCAAATTTACCGCATTAGAGGATGTTTGAAAATTCTCTCATGATGTATCAAAAACTCTCAGATCCCCCCTAACCCCCCTTATTAAGGGGGGAATTAGAGTCAAAGTCCCCCTTTTTAAGGGGGATATAGGGGGATCGATAGGTAATGAATACCACACAAAAAAGTTTTCAAACAACTTCTTAAATTACCCACTATTGAACAAGAAAACCAGTAGAATAACAAAAATTAGAAATCCTCAATACGTCCTTTCTTTGTAATTAACAAATTTCCCATCATGAACATGAATACCAAAACAGTCAGCATTTTCTCTTTAGCATTTTTATTAGTTTCCACTTTGAGTATTAAAACTTCATCTAATTCTGCTTCCCTAGCAGCAATTGATAATACCAGTTGTCAAATCGAAGCCGACAATGGTGAAACTGGAGAATATTCCCAAAAACAACTACAAACCATCGCCAAGAGAATTACAGTCAGAGTAATAGGTGATAATAACAGCGGTTCAGGAACACTACTCTCTAAACGAGGAAATACTTATTTAGTTTTAACTAATTCTCATATAATTAGAGGAACTACCAAAATTTCTTTAACAACAGCAGATGGTAAAACCTATAATGCACAAACAGTTCTTAACACTAACTTTGATAAATTTGATTTAGCATTATTACAATTCCAAAGCAATGAAAATTACTGTTTACAAGAAGTAACTAATTTTGTTCCTTTTACAGAAATGGAAGTAATGGCGGCGGGATATTCTGCTACCAAAGGACAAATAGTATTTAGCACTGGTACAGTCCAAAAAATATCCCAAAGACCACTAAAAGAAGGCTATCAAATAGGTTATAATAGTGATATTGAACAAGGAATGAGTGGCGGTGCAATCATTAATTCCCGTGGACAAATCATAGGCATAAATGGTAGAAGTGCATACCCAATATTAAATACAGGTTATGTTTATCCAGATGGTTCACGTCCTAGCAATGCAGAAATACAAGCAATGCGAAAACTCAGTTGGGGAATACCAATCTCTACTGTTTTAGCACAGGTAAAACCAGAAATTATTACCGCCTATTCCTTACCTGTACCAAATATTTCCCAACCAGTACCAGACGTACCAGCATTAACAGGATGGTTAGGAGAATTAGAACAAAAAGCCAAACAAATAACCGTGAGAATTGATAGTAGTAATAATAGCAACGGTTCAGGAGTAATTATTGCTAAGGAAGGAGATACTTATACTGTTTTAACTGCGGCTCATATTTTCTGTGAAAGTGAAAATGAAACTCAATCCTGTGGACGTTTTAATTATTCAATTCTTGCCCCAGATGGTAAACAATATCCTGTAGAGAAAAGCAGTATTAAACTAGAATCAGGAGTAGATTTAGCAGTAGTTAAATTTAGAAGTCCAGCAACATATCAAATTGCCACCTTAGCAAATTATCCCACAAAAGATGGTGAATTTATCTTAACAGCAGGATATCCCAAATTAGGGCAAACATCACCTTGGCGGTTGACAATGGGGCAGATTTTTAGTAAGGAACAAGGACTATTAGAAACTACCCAATCAGATTTTAGAAACAATACTTCTGGGAACTCAGGGAATCTCAGTGCAAGTGTTAGTCAAAGTGCAGTTTCCTTAACAGGAGGATATGAATTAGTTTATAGTAGTATCACCTTTGGAGGTATGAGTGGGGGACCAGTGTTAGACTCCCAAGGAAGAGTAATAGGTATTCATGGACGTTCCGAGGGAGAAACAGCTATTGATGAAAAAACAGGTGATAGCGGTAGTAGTGGTGGACAAGTACAAATAGGTAATAGTTTAGGTATTCCTATCAGTACCTTTTTAGCAATAGCAAACAAACTAGATACCCCAGGACAAAAAGTAGAAACTACCCCAGCACCAAAATTAAATGAACAAAAAGTTAACTCTATACAAACGGCAATATTATCAATAGATGTTTCCAAAGGAAATACCACCGCCAGTCAATGGATAGAAAGAGGAAATCAACTGTGGCGTTTACGTCGTTATCAAGAAGCTATAGAGGCTTTTGATAGAGCAATTAATCTGAAACCAAAGTTTATTCATTTAGCGTATTATGGTAAGGGTTTAGCTTTAGGTGGTAAGAAAAAATATCAAGAAGCGGTAGCTCCATTGCAACAAGCAGTGAAAAGTAAACCTGATTTTGTTGCTGCTTGGAGTCGGCTAAGTGTAGTCTATAGAAACTTACAGCAACCAAAGGAAGCCTTAGCAGCAATCAATAAAGCTATTGAACTTCAACCAAATAATCCTAATTTGTATAATGAAAAATTCTTTGTATTATATAATTTAAAAAGGTATGCAGAAGCAGATGTAGCGATAAATGCAGCGATTAAACTCAGTCCCCGTTCGGCATTTTACAACAATCGCGG
Organism: Sphaerospermopsis sp. LEGE 08334; assembly: GCF_015207205.1. Lineage (NCBI taxonomy): Bacteria > Bacillati > Cyanobacteriota > Cyanophyceae > Nostocales > Aphanizomenonaceae > Sphaerospermopsis > Sphaerospermopsis sp. LEGE 08334. The sequence continues at coordinate 20,150 of NZ_JADEXH010000065.1, forward strand.
TCTTGTTTACAAAGAGCAGAAAAAATGGGAATTAGCACTAGCAGATTATAACCAAGCTATCAAAATTAATCCTGATTTAGCTAATGCCTACAACAATCGCGGTCTTGTTTACTATGAGCAGAAAAAATGGGAATTAGCACTAGCAGATTTTAACCAAGCTATCAATATTAATCCTGATTTAGCTCTGGCTTACATGGGTCGAGGTCTTGTTTACGGTGAGCAGAAAAAATGGGAATTAGCACTGGCAGATTATAACCAAGCTATCAAAATTAATCCTGATTTAGCTCTGGCTTACATGGGTCGAGGTCTTGTTTACGGTAAGCAGAAAAAATGGGAATTAGCACTAGCAGATTTTAACCAAGCTATCAAAATTAATCCTGATTATGCTGATGTTTACAACAATCGCGGTAATCTTTACGTTCAGCAGAAAAAATGGGAATTAGCACTGGCAGATTATAACCAAGCTATCAATATTAATCCTGATTTTGCCGGGGCTTACAACAATCGCGGTCTTCTTTACATTGAGCAGAAAAAATGGGAATTAGCACTGGCAGATTATAATCAAGCTATCAATATTAATCGTGATTTTGCTGAGGCTTACTACAATCGCGGTAATGTTTACTATGAGCAGAAAAAATGGGAATTAGCACTGGCAGATTTTAACCAAGGTATCAAAATTAATCCTGATGATGCTGTTGCCTACTACAATCGCGGTATTCTTTACAGTGACCTGAAAAAATGGGAATTAGCACTGGCAGATTATAATCAAGCTATCAATATTAATCCTGATTATGCTGTTGCCTACAACAATCGCGGTCTTCTTTACATTGAGCAGAAAAAATGGGAATTAGCACTGGCTGATTATAACCAAGCTATCAAAATTAATCCTGATTTTGCTGCTGCTTACTACAATCGCGGTGGTCTTTACGGTGAGCAGAAAAAATGGGAATTAGCACTGGCAGATTATAACCAAGCTATCAAAATTAATCCTGATTTTGCTAAGGCTTACAACAATCGCGGTGTTCTTTACTATGACCTGAAAAAATGGGAATTAGCACTGGCAGATTATAACCAAGCTATCAAAATTAATCCTGACTATGCTGTTGCCTACAACAATCGCGGTAATCTTTACTATGAGCAGAAAAAATGGGAATTAGCACTGGCAGATTATAACCAAGCTATCAAAATTAATCCTGATTATGCTAATGCTTACAACAATCGCGGTCTTGTTTACTATGAGCAGAAAAAATGGGAATTAGCACTGGCAGATTATAACCAAGCTATCAAAATTAATCCTGATTATGCTGTTGCCTACAACAATCGCGGTCTTGTTTACTATGAGCAGAAAAAATGGGAATTAGCACTGGCAGATTATAACCAAGCTATCAAAATTAATCCTGATTATGCTGTTGCCTACAACAATCGCGGTGCTGTTTACAAAGAGCAGAAAAAATGGGAATTAGCACTGGCAGATTATAACCAAGCTATCAAAATTAATCCTGATTATGCTGTTGCCTACAACAATCGCGG
>NZ_JADEXH010000066.1:0-21320 GCF_015207205.1 Sphaerospermopsis sp. LEGE 08334
TCGCTCTTACCCAGTCACTATGACCAGTAAGGGTGAACTTTACTGTTCCTGTTCCCAAATCCCAAATTTTGATAGTCTCCTCATCTGAACCAGCAATCAAGGTTTTTCCATCGGGTGTCACTGCGATCGCATTTACCGAGGAACGATGACCTTTAAGGGTGAACTTTTCTATTCCTGTTCCCAAATCCCAGATTTTGATAGTGGTGTCATTTGAACCAGAAATTACGGTTTTTCCATCCGGTGTAACTGCGATCGCATTTACCGACTTACTATGACCAGTAAGGGTGAACTTTCCTGCTCCTGTTCCCAAATCCCAGATTTTTATAGTCTTGTCTGCTGAAGCAGAAATCAGGATTTTTCCATCGGGTGTGAGTGCGATCGTACTCACCCAGTCACTATGACCAGTAAGGGTGAACTTTTCTGCTCCTGTTCCCAAATCCCAGATTTTGATAGTCTTGTCCGCTGAAGCAGAAATCAGGGTTTTTCCATCGGGTGTGAGTGCGATCGCTCTTACCCAGTCACTATGACCAGTAAGGGTGAACTTTTCTGCTCCTGTTCCCAAATCCCAGATTTTGATAGTCTTGTCACCTGAAGCAGAAATCAAGGTTTTTCCATCGGGTGTGAGTGCGATCGCTCTTACCCAGTCACTATGACCAGTAAGGGTGAACTTTACTGTTCCTGTTCCCAAATCCCAAATTTTGATAGTCTCCTCATCTGAACCAGCAATCAAGGTTTTTCCATCGGGTGTCACTGCGATCGCATTTACCGAGGAACGATGACCAGTGAGGGTAAACTTTACTGCACCTGTTCCTAAATCCCAGATTTTGATAGTCTTATCCCAAGAACCAGAAATCACTGTTTTTCCATCCGGTGTCAGTGCGATCGCATTTACCCAGTCACTGTGACCAGTGAGGGTAAACTTTACTGCACCTGTTCCTAAATCCCAGATTTTGATAGTCTTATCCCAAGAACCAGAAATCACTGTTTTTCCATCCGGTGTCAGTGCGATCGCATATACCGAGTCACTATGACCTGAGAGAGTGCGAATTAATCCACCACCATCAGGAGGTATGAGGCTACCTATTAAACTATATAAACCTATATTTTTATCTGTGGCGATTTGTGCTAATAAATTTTTAATTTCTGGTAAATCAAAATATGTTAGTCGTGCTGATAGCTGTCCCTTGAGTTGTTTTGGATCTTGAAATATTATATGTGTTGTTCTGAATAACGCTCTTTGAATTAATTTTAATGCTTTAACTGTTTCCGCATACTTTGAATTATTCCTGATTTCAGAATTATCTAATAAATCATAATCTTCAATCAGTGCTTGCACTCCAAATAAAGGATGATTGATTTTTGTAGTGATAAATTCATAATCAGATAATAATTTATACAGTTTTGTATAGTCTTCACCATCTAATAATTTTTTAGGTAAGTGACGCAATCTATATTTTTGGTCTTCTTCAGATAATTGATTAAACCAATTTATAAAATTAGTCATATAATCCCTCACTGATATTATTAGAAATTTCTTTTTTGATTTCTGATAAAGTCACCCCCGCAGCTTTCACAATATCCTGTTTTTGTAAGAAATCTCGGAAACTCTCATGATAAAAACGATAAAGATTTGGCTGATTATTTTCCTGTTTTTGGATTTGTAAAAACTGTGTCCAATCTCGCAGAACTTCCAGCACTTTCAGCTTACTTTGTTTAGAATGTTCAGCAATCAAATCATCAGATATAGCTTCTTCTGCAAAACAAATGAAATAAATGATTTTAATTTTATCCTTGGGTAAAGGTTTCTTAGTCATTCCCATAATACGCCAATGACTCTCATAATATCCCTCTAAACCTTTAGGTAATTCTTCTAATTTTTCATCTTGATAAAATCCATCTGCAATTGCTTCTAATACATAGCGTAAATACATGAAATTGTTTTCACTTTTAGCGGCGATAGTTTTCACAAATTGCGGTTTACTCAGTCCATTTTGTTGATTGATCCAATTTTCTAAACCTGCTTGATATTTTTCTAAACCGAGAAATTCTAAAATATAGGATTCAACATCATCCTTACTGTTTTCTTGATATTCCCTTAAATCCAATTCTGCATATTTAGTATTTGGGGAAAGAGTTAATCTTTTATCATCTGAATTATAAGGTCTTCTGGTGAGGATAATGTAAACCTTATCTGGTAAAGACATCGGTAAATTTAATAAATTACCATTATCATCTTGATCAACTTCATCTAAAGCATCAATGACAATGACTAATTTTTCAGAATTAGATAATTTTCCACTAGATTTAGTTAATAAGGTTGATAAATCATCATTTTCTACATTTTGCAAATCAAACCGATTTATTAATTGTTGACGAATTAATTTCAGGAATACATCAGGGCGGTTTCTACCTTCTGCACGAATATTAAAAAAGCAAATAGTTCCAGGATTATCTACTATATATTTGGCAGCTATAGCACTTTTACCCATTCCTGCATCACCAAGAATGGTAAAATACCCGCTTTGGTGATTTTTGATAAATTCGGTAATAGCGTTAAATACAAATTTGCGACCGCAGAATATTTGTGTTTTATCCTCAATTACGTTTTTAAATTCTGTGGGTATACTGTCAGGATACCAATTATCAACTATATCTGATGGTTGAAGATTTAAAAGTTGAGCTATTTTTGCTACTGCGGATCTTTCAACACTTGCCTTTTCATCCTTTTTAGCATCTTTTACTCCTCGCAGACGTTTAATAGTGTCTATATTCACTCCCGTTTTTTCTGCAACTTTCTCCCAACTTGTAAATTCTGAATCTTTATATGCTTTTTCTAGTTTTTCGATTCCATTATCACTAGCTTTTACAGTATCCCGACCTCGATTCATAAATCAAACTCCCCAATAATTGATTTTTTTAATAAATTTGAGATTCAATAAATATAGCAAACTTCCATTTTATTGCATAGGGCAGTTTAGTGAAATTATATTGCCCCATCTGCCCTAAAATATGGGGCAGAAAAATAATTTATCTGCTCTGGAAATTTGATTTCTCTACCCATAGGATATGACCAGGATCAAAAAACCAGGAGATAATAATATGGGATTCAACTTATTTAATAAACCCGAAACCAAAAACTCACAAGTAACCCCAGAAGAATACAAGCAAGGTTTTAATGAGTACATTCGGCAAATTCATCTAGGATATAACGTTCAAATTGGCATCGGTACAACATCAGCAATTTTAACATTTGCGAGTATCATTTTATTTTACACCGACAAAATTGAACAAACCCATCTTAATATAGGTATAGGTGTGATTTCTAGTATGGTGGGTTTTAAATCTGCCAATGATAGCAAAAAAGAACTAAAGGATTTTTTAGAGAATTGTGAAATCGTAAACAACAGCAAATCAGGGTATTAATTTTACTCTGTGTTTCCACACCTACCCGGAAATTGATTGAGATAATACACGTAAGGGTTTAGCAATGCTAAACCCCTACCCAATTTTACAATTTTATGTTCTTTAGTCATCTTTAGATGACTTTTGCTATTAGACTGGGAATTCATTCCCAGTCGGGTTATCGGGTTTATCTGTTAGCTTCCACACCCGCCCAGAAATGAATTTCAGGGCTAATAACCAAAGTTTACTAAAGTAAACTATAGAATATTTAGTATTTTTAGTCATCTTTAGATGACTTTTGCTATTAGACTGGGAATTCATTCCCAGTCGGGTGATCGGTTTGACTACAAAAACCAGATCCCCGACTTCTTTTTTATCCTCTCCATAAATTTGAAAATTCCTATCAAAAGTCGGGGATCTATATCATCTTTCTACATCCTTAATTTCCTTCGCAACTCCCGCAGTTAAAACCTCATTTCCCTCAGCAGTAACCAACACATCATCCTCAATTCTAATCCCAATTCCCACCCAACGCGGATCAATTGCTGGTTGATCTTCTGTGGGTTGAGTATCCGGTACAATATATAAACCCGGTTCTATAGTTAACACCTGTCCTGGTTGTAAAATTTGCGGGTTTTCTCCATGTTGATAAATTCCCACATCATGCACATCTAACCCTAACCAATGACTCGTTCTGTGCATATAAAATGGTTTATATTTTTCCTCTTCTATTAATTTATCAATCTCCCCTTTGAGTAAACCTAATTCTACCAAACCTTCTGTTAAAATCCTCACTGCTTTTTTATGAGGTGCATCAAAAGCATTTCCGGGTTTAACTTCTTGTATTGCTTGTTTTTGTGCTTCCAATACTATTTCATATAACGCTTTTTGTTCTCCTGTAAATTTCCCACTCACCGGAAATGTTCTGGTAATATCTGAATTGTAATAACCGTAAGCACAACCAGCATCAATTAATAACAATTCGTTTTCTTGCATCTGACAATTATTTTCTATGTAATGCAGAACGCAAGCATTTCTTCCCGCAGCAACAATGGAAGGATAAGCAGGACCCATCCCACCCCGTAACCGGAAAATATGTTCTATTTCTGCTTGTATTTCATATTCATATCTTCCCGGTGCGGTGACTTTTAAAGCGTGGTTGTGTGCTTCCACTGCAATATCCGCCGCTTGACGCATTAAGTCTAGTTCGGTTTTACTTTTATGTAATCTCAAACTATGTAAAACTGTGCTGGTATCTTCTATCCCTGTGGGTCCCATTCCCCGTTTGGGATAGGTACGCAGTAAAGTTTGATAATGTTTAAGAATTTTGTTGTTAAAATTACCATCCCTTCCAATATGATAATAAATCCGATCTGCTTTTTCTAAATATTGCGGTAACTTCTCATCTAACTCTGCAATAGGGTAAGCTGCATCTGCACCATAAATTTCCTTTGCAGCATCCACCCCGCAACGATAACCACTCCAAACTTCCTTTTCTTTATCTTTGGGTTGCACAAACAAAATAAACTGATGTTCTTCGTGATGGGGTGCTAACACTGCTACCGCTTGCGCTTCGTTAAAACCAGTTAAGTAATAAAAATCACTATCTTGTCTGTAAACATACTCGACATCATTGTGCATGACTGCTGTGGGTGCGCTGTGAAAAATCGCTGTTCCTTGCCCAATTTTCGCCATTACCTGTTCACGACGTTGCCGATATTCTGATTTCATAGCCGATTTACCTTCAAAGATATAGTATTGTTTTTAACTTTAGCAAAGTTACTCAATGATGTTTGTAATTGCTAATCTCAATTATTTTAGCCAATTTTGAATTACTCAGATCCCCGACTTCTTCACCGGGGATCTAAAGGTATTGTCAACAAAACAGGATTTGATGGTTAAATTCTGACATTGATCAACAAAAAATAAAAGTTTTTTTGATTGCTCATGGATAACTTTTAATTTTTCATAATTCATCATTTTCAATATTTCTAAAATATCTATAAACAATAACAATTGTCAGTTATTTTTTTAGTAAATGTTTGTTATTTACAGAATCTTTATTTTCCATAAATTAAAACTTTATATTAATTACTCATAAAAACAGACCATGCCTAGTAAATCAGGATTAGATTTAAATACAACAAGTTGGGCGGTAGAATCTCGCCAAACATCACAAGATTTGACAAGCCCTCTTGATATCTCACTGCCCGGTGGTGGTAGTTCTGCACCTTCACCAGCAGATTCATTATTGCCCCAAATGCCAAGTGATTTACCTACAAATAATCTACCCACATTACCACCTTTAAGTGCTAACCCAAATCCCAATCCTTATTTAACCAGTGCCGCCATTGTACCTGATTTCAATGGTGATGGAAAAACTGATAAAATGTGGGTGAATGTCCAAACAGGTGAAATTTTAGTGCGCCTGATGAATGGTACAACAGTTATTGAACAGGCTTCTTTAGGTACTTATGACCTATCAACCTGGAGTTATAAAACAGCAGATTTCAACAGCGATAATAAGACAGATTTCTTATTACGCAATGAACAAACTGGTGAAAATGTAGTTGTATTAATGGATGGAACAAGAGTTGCTAGTTTCCTGACATTAGATAGAGTTGATCCAGGTTGGAAAGCAGAAATTGGCGATTTTAATGGCGATCGCAAAACCGATATTTTCTGGCGTAACAACACCACCGGTCAAAATGCTATTTGGCAAATGGACGGAACAACTGTAGTTAGTGCCACTGTTTTAGAAACCACAGATGTAGCTTTAACAGCAACCATCGTTGACTTTGATGGTAACGGTAGAAGCGATATTTTCTGGCGCAACACCACCACCGGCGAAAACAGTGCTTGGTTTATGGATGGTAGCACCCCTACCAAGTATGATTTACAGGCACAAGATGTATCTTGGACTGCGGTTCTTGGTGATTTCAATGGTGACTTAAAGACAGATATTTTGTGGCGCAACACTGCAACCGGTGAGAATAAGATTTGGACAATGAACGGTATTTTTGTTACCGAAGGTGTTGTTAACACTCTTGGCGAAGGTTGGACTGCTAAAATTGGTGATTTCAACGCCGATGGTAAAACCGATATCTTCTGGCATAATGCCACAACCGGCGAAAACACAGCTTGGTTAATGGATGGTACCAGCATCAGTTCTGAAGCCTTCTTACCCAGCAACACCCCTGGTTATACCGCATCTCTTGGTGACTTTAACGGTGATGGTAAGACTGATGTTTACTGGAGAGATCAACAAACAGGTGCAGATAAAATCTGGACTATGGATGGAACAATCGCTACTGAAACACCTATTGCTGATGCAGATAAGCTGACTCCAGAATGGTATACAGCTTAAATAGGTGATTGGTGATTGGTGATTGGTGATTGGTGATTGGGAAGAATAAACTCTTGCCTTTTACCTCTTGTCTTCTTACTGTCACCTGTCACCTGTCACCTGTCACCTTTACCAAGATTTACAGAATTATTTGCAACTAAAAATTAGCGATCGCACTTTTGATTTTATCTGACTAAATCTGAAAAAAAGGCGATCGCTTTTTGTTTCCAGTCTTGTTTTCACCAAGTTAAAACTTATAACTCAAAACCTGAATTTCCGTATTTTCTTTTAAATTCCCAGAAGCAATATTCACCGTATCCCCATTACTGCGGCGTACAGTTACACCACTCATCAAAGTCAAAAAATCATCTACAGGTGTAATGTCACAACTATTAGGATCAGCGGCTTGAGTGCGATAATGGGTAGGAATCACCAACTTGGGATTTAACACCCCCACTGCCTCTTTTGCCTCTTGGGCATTATAAGCTTTAGCACTACCACCCACGGGAACTAAAGCTACATCAGGACGACCCATAAGGATTTTTTGTTCAAGAGAAATAGGTGCAGCCGCCCCACCCAAATGTAAAAAATTCACTCCCCCCTGAGTCCATTTCCAAGCAGTATTTTTCCCAAATTGTCTGCCACCTTTGCGATCATGATCTATAGAAATTCCTTGAAACTTCAAACCTTTAAATTCATAAACACCTGGTTGATAAATTAGTTTAGGATTTCCTGGTAGTCCTTCCACAAAACCCTCATCTAACAATTGACTGCTAATCATTACCAAATCCGCTACAACTTTGGGGGGACGATAACCAGCAGTACAACCAACTGTCCGAAAAGGATTAACGAGAATTTTTACACCCCCACCAGTAAACAAAAAGCAAGTGTGACCCAACCACTGAACTGATACACCACTAGATTGAGCATTAACTGGCAGGTGAGAACTGAAATTAGTAACTAAAGCAGTTGCTAAACCAGCACCAGCATAACCCAATAATTCTCGTCGTTTCATGAATCACTCTCTTACCTGTAATTGTTCCAGAAAATTTCTGAGTAACTGCTTACCCGCAGCAGTTAAAACACTCTCTGGATGAAATTGGACTCCCTGAATGTGAGGATAGTTCCGGTGCTGTACTCCCATAATTGTCCCATCTTCCACCCAAGCGGTGATTTCTAATACTTCCGGGCAAGTCTCACGGTCAATCACCAAACTATGATATCTGGTAGCAGTAATGGGATTTTCTAATCCTTGGAAAACCCCTACTCCCTTATGAGACACTAAGGAAGTTTTACCGTGCATCAATTCTGGTGCGGAAACAATTTTACCACCAAATACTTGACCAATACTTTGATGTCCTAAACAAACACCTAAAATTGGTAAACTAGAACCCAGTTTTACAATTACATCTAAAGAAATTCCTGCATCTTCTGGACGACCAGGACCTGGGGAAATTACCACTGCATCTGGTTTTAAAGCCTTAATTTCCTCTACAGTGATTTTATCATTACGAAAAACTTTTAAATCAGCAGCAACTGGGAAATCTACGGCTAGTTCTCCCAAATATTGTACTAAATTATATGTAAAACTATCGTAATTATCAATAACTATAATCACAATTTGTACCTAAGACAATTTTAGATTTTAGATTTTGGATTTTAGATTTAGGTTGGTAACTGGACTAATTGGTAAGAAATCCAATTATAGCCCTATACAAAGTAGTTAGGATATCAATTAATCATAAAACTCTGATTACAAAAGGGTTTTACTCCTGACTCCTGACTCCTGACTCCTGACTCCTGCCATACATCAATCATATCGAAAATTACACTGTTGGAGACCGTGACTAGCCCTTTAAATAGTATTCATGATGAAAGCTAATAAAGGGGGAAGTAAAAGTATAGCAGCTACTAGCAAAGCTACAAAAGCAGATACCAGCACAGCCCCAGCAGCGCAATCCTTAGCGATTTTAGCTAGATCATGGTAAGTTTGCTTAACAGTTAAGTCTACCAAAGATTCAATCGCTGTATTCACTAATTCCAAAGTCAACACCAAACCGCTAGTAATAGCAATGATGGCTATTTCTACAGGTTTTAGGTGCAAAAAAAGACTCAATGCGATCGCAAAAGAGCCAACAGCTATATGAATCCGAAAATTGCGTTGAGTTTGAAAGCTGTAAGCAATGCCAGCCCAAGCATACTTAAAACTCACAAATAAATTAGAGGCTATTTGCCAGGAAAACTCCCGTTCTTTAGACACAAGGGTTGGTAAGCGGTTTGGTGTTGGTGATGGGGAAACTTGTTGGGACATATACTGGAGAATACAAATCTGATCAGGTGGTAATCTTGATTAATTTTACGGGTAGAATCAAAGTTTGAGGCAATTGTAAGGAATTTGTGACAATCATTTTGTAATCATCGCCACCCAATGTCAATATCTTGTCTACATCTGCTATTTTAAGGTAACTATAATACCTACCTCATCTAGTAAAATTACTTGTTTTTTTAACATTTCCATCAAACTTTCGTCATCAGGATGATCCCAGCCTAAAAGATGCAATAACCCATGAGCAGTTAACCAAGCTAACTCTGTGGTTAAACTATGTTCCTGTTGTTGAGCTTGACGGGCTGCCGTATCTATAGATACAATGATATCGCCCAAGTACAAAGGTTGAGCAGCCAGCATTTCCTCGGTTTGGGGGAAGTTGTTTTCTAAGGCAGCAAAGGCTAAAACATCTGTGGGTTTATCTTGTTGACGATATTGGGCGTTTAATTCTTGAATTTCGGCATCATTTGTCAAACGCAGCCCGATTTCATAACTTAAAGCCTGTGGAAGTTCAGGAGTGAGAATTTCCAGCCATTTTTGAAACCAGCTTTCCCAGATGTTTTCCGCTACAACTGGGGAAGACTCTTGGTAACAGTTTTCTATAAATATTTCAAGTATAGGGGGTTCAAATTTAGGGGGTTCAAATTGAGAAAGCACGCAATCACCTTTGTTAGCGAGTGAGGTAAGCAAGACCAACTAAGACAGCTAACAATCCTACAGCAGTTAGTCCAAAATGTTTCAGGGATGTGCCACCTTTTCTTACCATGTTTCGCATGGCTAGTTTGACGTAGCTGGGTTTGGGTTCGTTTGCAGGAGTATTGCTCATGATTTTTTGATTAATCTGTCTACATATAACTTTACATCATTTGGGCATGGGGCATGGGGCATGGGGCATTGGGTTATTCATCCTCCCAGTCACCAATCACCAATCACCAATCACCAATTACCCATTACCCTCTACCAATTGATTTTCTTGCCGCAGATAGGCTTGGATGAAAGCATCAAGTTCACCATTCATTACGTCAGTAATGGCGGTTGTTTCCGTATTTGTACGTAAATCTTTGACCATTTGGTAAGGATGAAAGACATAGTTACGGATTTGGTTGCCCCAGGAAGCTTCCACCATATCACCGCGAATTTCGGCGATTTCTTGGGCGCGTTGTTCTTGGGCAATGACTAATAATTTCGCTTTGAGACGGGCTAGGGCTTTTTCTTTGTTTTGCAGTTGAGAACGTTCTTCTGTACAACGCACCGCTAAACCTGTGGGGATGTGAACTATCCGCACTGCTGTTTCTACTTTGTTGACGTTTTGCCCACCTTTACCACCTGATCTAGATGTGGTGATTTCTAAATCTTTCTCTGGTATTTCCAATTTTACAGAGTTATCTATTTGTGGCATGACTTCCACCCCGGCAAAACTGGTTTGTCGTTTACCGTTGGCGTTAAAGGGGGAAATTCTGACTAAACGATGAGTTCCGGTTTCCGAACGTAAGTAACCATAGGCATAACGACCTGTAATTTCTAGGGTAGCTGATTTGATGCCGGCTTCGTCGCCTTCTGATTCTTCGGCTAATGTGACTTTGTAACCGTGGTCTTCTGCCCAACGGGTATACATACGCATGAGCATAAACGCCCAGTCTTGGGCATCTGTGCCACCTGCACCTGCGTTAATGGTTAAAACCGCACCTTGAGAGTCATACGGACCCGATAGTAATTGTTGGAGTTCCCACTGGTCAAGGTCACGATTTAATTTAGTAACGGTGGTTTCTGCTTCTTGTAGTAGTGCTTCGTCCGTTTCTAGTTCTAATAGTTCAATGACTGCTTTTGTATCTTCTAGATTTGCTTGCCATTGATAATATTGATCTAAGTGAGATTTAAGATCGTTGAGTTCTTGTAATGTTTGTTGTGCCTGGTTTTGGTCGTCCCAAAATTCTGGCTGGGTGGATATTTGTTCTAGGTCTTGAATTTTGGCTTTGAGTGCAGGTACGTCAAAGATAGTCCTGGGTTTTACCCAGGCGGCTAGACAACGTTTCGATTTCGCGTTTCAGTTCTAGGACTTCCATAGTTGAATCAAGTTTTGGGCGAATAGAAGGCGCAATAATATGGCTATGCTTACCGTACAGTATACGCTACTACACAAACAAAGTCCACCAGAGTGGAGTGCTAATTTGAGCGATCGCTGTTGATATTTTTGATTTTAGCTGTAGTTGGAGAATTTTTTGGAAAACCGCTGGTGTTAATTACCGAATCCACAGTTACCAACAAATTCAATATACAGCAGGAGTCAGGAGTCAGGAGTCAGGAGTAAAACTAGCTTAGTGTATAGGTTTCAATTTAGATTCTGTACCTAATGGATCTGCAATCTGCTGTAAGTTTTTCACACGATGTTACATTTTACTACGTATTTTACGCTGTCATACGTTCGCCTAAACTGGTCTATGAACCAATTGTCATCACAGACAAATCTAGTCAGTTGTCTCAAAAGATTATAGTTTATTTGCAGGGTTTACCGCAGCGATGGCAGATTTTTTATCATAGTAGGTGACAGTTGACAGGTGACAGGTGACAGAGTTGAAAGTAAAGTATTTTATAGAAATTTGGGTTTTTTCTAGAGATAATTGAAAAACCCTAATTTTGAATTTTGCACTGTATGTTAATAAGTTGGTTTTACCTGATTATAGCAATTCTGTTTGAAGTTTCTGGTACAATCTGCATGAAACTTTCTCAAGAATTTACTAAATTATTTCCTTCAGTTTTCATTTTTGTATTCTATGGACTTTGTTTAACTTTTTTGACTCTTTCTCTCAGAAAACTGGAAGTGAGTATTGTTTATGCAGTATGGGCGGGTTTGGGTACTGTTTTAATTAGTATTATTGGTATTGTTTGGTTTCGTGAATCTTTTACGCTGATGAAATTTGTATCCATAGTATTAATAATTGTGGGTGTGATCAGTTTAAATTTAAGTGAATATGGCAGGTGATAGGTGATCCAATTTTGGATTTTGGATTTTGGATTTTGGATTGTTTTTGTCATCTCCAATCTAAAATCTAAAATCTAAAATCTAAAATCTAAAATTATCCTGACTCCTGACTCCTCCTATATTATATTTGCAACATTCCTTCTGGGTTAACTGTTAAAAGTGTTCGTCGCTGCAAACCTTCACGATGTGAAATTTCATTCGCTGCTAATAAACCACTACTCACTGCGCGTTCCATTAAACCACAAGGAAAAGGCATTTTTACCCAATCACCTGCAAAGAATAAGTTAGTTAAAGTTGTGGTAGTTTCTGGACGTTCTGCATAACTATTAGGTGGATATCCAGAAAAGTTATGTTGATTAACTAATTCTCGATGTAGTAATGTTGCTTGTTTTAACTCAGGTACAATATCATAAAGTTCATCTTCAAAAGTTTTTAACAAAGCTTCTTGGTTAGGAAATTCTTGTTCTTTGTAACAGTAAGCGTGTAATTCTACTACACTTCCCCCGGTTTTTTTTGCCCATTCAATAAATTGGGTTTGAATGCGATGATAAAGGGTAATACTGTCAGTTAATTTGTAACCAGATAAAGATGTAAAATTGCTATGTTCCCAATTAAAATCTTGATCAAACCAGAAACGACAAACAGCAAAAGGATCAGCAATACTTAATTTTTCAATTTGCGATCGCACTTGTTTCACGTTTTTATCTACATCCCCAGTCATACGTTTAAATAATTGTTGTACTCCGGGAACATCCGTAGCTAAAACATAATAATCAGCGTTAATAATTTCTGGTGATGATGACTCTGGATTAACTGCTAAAAGTTGTAAATTATCATCTTCTTTTCTTACTACTTTAAATTTAGCTAAATCTCTTTTTGCTGGTCCTTTAACCACTTTTCCATCTGCTGTAAATACAGCACCATGACAAGGACAGTGAAATTGTCCATCCTCTGCCATTTTCACTGTACAACCTTGATGGGTACAAGTTAAAGAAATTGCTTCTTGATTGTCTTTTTTAACAGCATAAACTTCATCAGCAGCACCAAAATATTCTATTTTTTCATCCTTGACAATTGAGTTACGTTGCACCCAAAAAGGCACTGTATTATTATTGTCACCAACAAAATATTTAACTGCGGATATCTTACCTTCATTAGCCACAATTTCACTCACATTTACATCTGTAAGAATTTTTCCATTTTGCAAAATTGCCTCAGCAATAGGTTGGACTAAACTTGTCCCCATATCGTCTTTTGTCCCATTAAAAGCGAGTCCTTCAGGATTACCAAAAAAGTAAAAATGGAAAAACTGCATTAATTCCCCAACACTCATTAAATCTGGTGCATTTAAACTAGATTTAGCAAAAGGAAGAAAATACAAATCATATAAACCTTGGGGAAATTCACTCTTTACCCAATCAGCAACAGATATATGATCAAAACGCTGATAATTTTTATCTCTTTGAAAACCTGTAATTGCTTGAAAAACTTGTAAATGCTTAATTTTGGTGAGATTTATTCCCCATTGTAAGCGATTAGGAGAAGCAATAGCTAAGTCGATAATATTCCAAGGAAAAGCAGAATGACTAGGACGAAATACCTCTGGTTGATATGGAGAATTGTGGTAAACTACAGAATAATAATTTAAGGATTGAAAATTATCTTTTATCCCCAGTTCAGAAACTACACTATTTAAGTTATAATACTGTGGAAAGAAACCATGAAATCCATGTTCCATTCTAAAAGTTTCACCCGCAGCTTCTATTTCCCAACTGGCAATTTTCCCCCCCAGTTGCGGCGATTTTTCTAGCAATGTGACAGTAAAACCCCGTTGCACTAATTGATATGCACAAGCTAAACCAGCTAAACCCCCACCAATGACAGCAACAGTTTTGTTAGTATTTAATATCTTGGGTAAATCCAGATTATCTTGCTGAAAAACTGACGGTTGTGGTTTACTAAAACGAGAGTAACCTGTAACTCCCACTATCGTACCCACACCAAATAATTTTAGCAGTGTACGCCGAGAAATGGTAGATGATTCTGGTAAATTAAATAGTTGGCTCATTGGTGACACAATTAAATTCTCAATTCAATTTTCCCGATGTCTAAAAGCGTAAATTAAACGCCATCAATGTGAAAATTACAAGATTCTTTGATAGTGTAATATATGATCTATTAATTGGCTACTCTGTATAGATCACAGGGTAGACTTAGTATAATATAGATTTTAGTTAAATTTGCAATACTTTGGTCAAATTACGAGGGACAAGTACCTTGAAGAGGATGTTTGAAAAGTCGGAGAGGTAGTAAAAAAGCTCTCTCGGTATAATTAGTAACTCAATATTACACAGCACGCCTGTGAGCAACATGGTGTATAATTCATTAGACTGGGAAACGCTATATTGACATCTAGCCTTTTACCACTAGTTATACTTAAAATTATTGCAGCTTTTCAGTTTATTTTGCCACTACCTCAGATGATTTCACTACCAGATATCAAAATTATCAGCCAAATTTACGAAAGTGCTAATTCACTCGTATACCAAGGCATATTTAATACAAATCAGCAACCTGTGATTCTAAAACTTCTTAAAGAAGATTATCCCACACCTGCCGAACTTTACCGCTATCAACAAGAATATGAAATCACTGATAATCTTAACCTAGAGCAAACAATTAAAGCTTATGAGTTGAGAAAATACCAAAATACTCTACTCATGTTATTAGAAGATTTTGGAGGACAATCATTAAAAATTCTCTTGAAAGATGATCATTTTTCTGTACTAGAATTTCTCAATCTGGCTATTCAAATTGCAGATGCTTTAGGCAAAATTCATCAAAAAAATATTATTCATAAAGATATTAATCCATCTAATATTGTTCTCAATTCCCAAACAGGACAATTAAAAATTATTGATTTTGGTCTATCTACTCGTTTATCTCAAGAGAATATCAGCCCACAAAGTCCGAATATTTTAGAAGGAACATTAGCTTATATTTCTCCAGAACAAACAGGAAGAATGAATCGTCCCCTTGACTACCGCAGCGATTTTTATTCTTTAGGTGTCACCTTCTATGAATTATTAACTAATCAGCTACCTTTTACATCTTTTGACCCACTGGAATTAGTTCATTGCCATATTGCTAAAGAACCAATACCTGCTTATTTTTTAGTTAAAGAAAAAAGTGAAATACATCAAATTATATCTGATATAATTATAAAGTTGATGGCAAAAAAACCAGAGGATAGATATCAAAGTGTTTTGGGAATTAAGGCAGATTTAGAAACTTGTCTGACTCAATATCAAAATGGTAATATCCAAAGATTTACTTTAGGATGTCAAGATACTTCTCCTCAATTACAAATTCCTGAAAAACTATATGGTAGAGAATCGCAAATTGAGAGTTTATTAACAGCTTTTGAGCGTACCAGTTTAGGGCAACCTGAACTGATGTTAATTTCTGGATATTCTGGTATTGGTAAATCAGCTTTAGTCCACGAACTTTATCAGCTAATTACTGAAAAACGCGGATATTTTATTAGTGGAAAATTTGATCAGCTACATCGTGATATTCCCTATCAAGCGTTAGTTGCTGCGTTTCAAGAATTAGTACGACAATTACTGACAGAAACTGAAATACAATTACAACAATGGCGAGATAAAATTTTAGCTGCATTAGGAGAAAACGGACAAATTATTATTGATGTTATTCCCGAAATTGAATTGATTATTGGTAAACAACCTACTGTACTGGAATTAGCTCCCACAGAAGCCCAAAATCGCTTTAATTTAGTTTTTCAAAACTTTATTCAAGTATTTTGTCAACAAGAACATCCTCTAATTATCTTCCTAGATGATCTGCAATGGACTGACAGTGCTACATTACAATTGCTCCAGCTAATCATGACTCATACTCATACTAAATATCTGTTTTTGATTGGAGCTTATCGAGATAATGAAGTCAGTGCTACTCATCCTGCTATGCTCAGTGTAGCAGAAATGAAAAAGCAGGGGTTATTAGTTAATCATATTTCCCTTTCACCTTTAAATTTTCATCAAGTTAATCAATTTATTGCCGATACACTCAAAACTAATTATAACCATACCCAAAAATTAGCCGAATTGGTTGGGGAAAAAACCCAAGGTAATCCTTTTTTTATTAAGGAGTTTATTAAATCACTGTATACAGAGCAATTGCTGAAATTTGATATTGCCAATGGTATTTGGGTTTGGGATTTAGAACAAATTATTAATAGGAGTATCACTGATAATGTTGTGGAATTAATGACCGAAAAAATCCAAAAATTATCAGATGCAGCACAAAAAGTTTTACAGTTAGCTGCTTGTATTGGTAATTCCTTTGATTTAAAAACCCTAGCAGTTATCAATGAAAAACCTGAAAAGGCAATGGTTCAGGAATTATGGGAAGCGATGCAAGCAGGATTGATATTACCTATTGGTGATGACTATAAGTTTCTACAAACAGATAGAGAAATTAATGAATTAAAAATTATTTATAAATTTGCCCATGATCGCATTCAACAAGCTGCCTATTTTCTTATTCCTGCTGAGAAAAAACAAGCTGTTCACTGGAAAATTGGACAACTGTTATTACAAAAAACTTCAATACAATTATTCTCCCAAAAGATTTTTGATATTGTTAATCAATTAAACTTAGGTATGGCAGCAATAAATGTTAAATCAGAAAGAGATAAACTTGCTCAATTAAATCTTATTGCTGGTAAAAAATCGAAATCTTCAGCAGCTTGGAAAACTGCGGGAAATTACTTTAGAATTGCTAGAAATTGTTTGACTTTAGATAGTTGGGAAAGTGAGTATGATTTAACTTTAGCGTTATATGTAGAAGCTGCTGAAGTAGCAAGTTCCTATGGCAATTTTGAGGAAATGGAGAATTTAGCCAGTATAGTTTTACAAAAGGCTAATTCTTTGCTAGATAAAGTCAAAGTTTATCAAATTAAAATTCAATCTTATACATCACAAAACAATCCTCTACAAGCAATTGACACCGCACTAACAGTATTAAATAGGTTGGGAATTCGTTTTCCCAAAAAGCCTAATAAAATAGATATTTTACTCAAGCTGGTAAGGACAAAGTTAAGTTTTACAGGGAAACGAATTGAGGATTTAATCCAATTACCAGAAATGACTAACCCTTACAAATTGGCAGCTATGCAGATTTTATCTGCTGTGGCTGCTCCTGCTTATTTTGCAATACCAGAACTTTTTGCTTTAATTGTGTTTGAACAGATCAGTTTATCTCTGAAATATGGCAATACAGCTATTTCTTGTTATACTTATGCTACTTATGGATTGATTCTTTCAGGGGAAGTTGTGGGAGATATTGAATCTGGCTATCAATTCGGTCAACTTGCTCTAAAATTGTTAGATAAATTCAATGCTAAAGAACTTAAAGCTAGAACATTTTTTGTGGTTAATTTCTTTATTAAACATTGGAAAGAACATCTGCAAGCAACTTTAATTCCTTTACGGGATGCTTATGTAATTGGATTGGAAACTGGAGATTTAGAATACGCTGCTTATGCGGCAACTTCCTATACTCATCATGCTTATATCTTGGGGCAGGAGTTAGGAAAGTTAGAAGCAGAAATGGCTATGTATGCTAATTCTCTCAAACAACTAGGACAAAAAACAGGTTATTATTATATTCAAATCAATCGGCAGCTTATCTTGAATTTAATGGGGCAGGCTGAAGATAAGTATCGTTTAATCGGTGAAAGCTATGACGAAGATAAAATGCTGCCGATTCATCTGGAAGCCAATGCCAAAAATATTTGCCACACTCTTTATTTTAATAAGCTATTTCTTGCCTATCTATTTCAAGACTATCAAAAAGCTTTAGGATATGTCGCCTTAACCGAAGCATCTCAAGACAGTGCTGTGGCAATTATTCCTCTGTCGGATTTCTACATATCTCTGATTTATCTAGCTATCTATGCTGATGCTTCTAAATCCGAACAAAAACGCATCCAAAAACTGGTGCAAGCCAAGCTGAAAAATATTAAAAAATGGGCGCGTTTTGCCCCGATGACTCATTTACAAAAGTTCTATTTGGTGCAGGGAGAATTACATCGAGTTTTGGGGGAAAATACTCAAGCTATTGATTGTTATGATTTGGCTATTGCTTTGGCTCAAAAAAATGATTATGTGAATGAAGAAGCTTTGGCTAATGAATTGACGGCTAAGTTTTATTTGAATTGGGGAAAAGTGCAGGTTGCCCAAGGTTATTTGATTAATGCTTATCATTGTTATTTGCGTTGGGGTGCAATTGCCAAAGTTAAGGATTTAGAACAGCAATATCCACAACTTTTACAGCGATTTACTAAAACTAATATGTCTTTAGATTCACGTAATAGTTTACCTAGTGCCTCTGGTAGTACCGCCGGGGAAGTTTTGGATTTAGTGGCACTGATGAAGGCTGCTGTAGCAATTGCTAGTGAAATTGAATTGGATAAATTGTTGATTTCTTTGATGAGAATTTTGTTATCTAGTGCGGGGGCGCAAATTGGTTATTTGATTTTGGAATCTTCGGGAGAATTACGAGTTGAAGCGTCTGGTGAGGCTAATTCTGATGAGGTTGTAGTATTACAATCAATTCCTATTGAATCTTGTTTACCTGCATCTATTATTTATTATGTTGCTAGAACTAAAAAAGGATTAATTGAAAGTAATGTTGCCCGTGAAGGTAGATTTACCCAAGATGTTTATATTAAAAAATATCAACCAAAATCTATTATTTGTGCGCCGTTGTTGAATCAGGGGCAATTAATTGGGATTGTTTATTTAGAGAATAATTTAGCTGATGGTGTTTTTACACCGGAACGTTTGAAAATCATACAAATGCTTTCTACACAAGCGGCGATTTCTCTGAATAATGCCAGACTTTATACTCAAGTTCAATCGGCACAAAATCGCCTAAATAAATTTCTCAATGCTATTCCTTTGGGTATTTCTGTTCATGATGCTAAGGGAAAACTGGTTTATTCCAATCAAGTTGCCCAGCAATTATTGAAGATTCAAGAGTTACCAAAAGCGGAAATAGAACAACTTTCACAAGCCTATCGCATATATCGGGCGGAAACTAACCAGATGTATCCAGTAGAACAGCTTCCCATTGTGCGCTCTCTGGGTGGTGAAAAAACCAGGGCGGATGATTTAGAATTACACTCTGGTGAGGGAATTTTGCCTTTAGAAGTCACCAGTACGCCAATTTTTGATGAAACGGGTAATGTAGAGTATGCGATCGCTGCCTTTCAAGATATTAGCGATCGCAAACAAGCAGAAAAAACCCTGATTGAAAATGTCCGTTTAGAACAAGAAATCAGCGATCGTAAAAAAATAGAAGCAGAACTCGAACGGGCTAAAAATACTGCGGAAACTGCCAACCGCGCTAAAAGCACATTCCTAGCTAATATGAGTCATGAATTACGAACTCCTCTCAATGCTATTCTTGGCTTTTCCCAACTCATGAACCAACACACAAATCTATCAAATGAACAAAAAAATAATCTTCATATTATTCATCGCAGTGGAGAGCATTTGTTAACACTAATTAATCAAGTTTTAGACCTATCTAAAGTTGAAGCTGGACGCATGGTTTTATCCACCACTAACTTAGATTTGTATTACCTATTGGCTGATCTTGAAAATATGTTTACTTTTAAAGCCAAAGATAAAAACTTGCAGCTAATATTTGAGCGATCTTTTGATGTTCCCCAATATATCCACACTGATGAGATTAAATTACGACAAGTGTTGATAAATTTAATAAATAATGCCATTAAATTTACCGACTTTGGCAGTGTATCTGTTAAAGTTGGACTTAACAAAAAGATAGAGCAAGATCAGAGAGAAACAACTATTACCTTTGAAGTTGCAGATACAGGAATTGGGATTGCGGTTGAAGAACTGGAGAATTTATTTCAACCCTTTGTACAAACAACATCGGGACGGCAAATACAGCAAGGAACGGGATTAGGATTAACAATTAGTCGTGAATTTGTGCGCTTAATGGGAGGTGAAATGACTGTCATTAATCGCGGTAAAATCTTCACTCCTGGAACTTCTTTACCTGTCTGTGACAATACATTAAAAAATGTGGATCTAATTTCTTCTTTATCGTCTTCTGGTACTACTTTTAAATTTAATATATTAGTAGGCATTGCAGAAATAGAGAAAATAGAAAAGCAATCTCATGGCAATTTTGTTATTGCCTTAGCTCCTAACCAACCTCAATATCGCATTTTAGTAGTGGATGATCAAGAATATAACCGCCAACTGTTAGTTAAACTTTTACAACCTGTTGGTTTTGATGTGCAAGAAGCTAATAATGGTGAAGAAGCCATTAAAATTTGGCATGAATATTCACCCCATCTAATTTGGATGGATATGCGAATGCCAGTAATGGATGGTTATGAAGCCACGAAACATATTAAAAGCACAACTAAAGGGCAAGAAACAGTAATTATTGCTGTGACTGCTAGTGCATGGGAAGAAGAAAAGACCATGATTTTATCGGCTGGTTGTGATAATTTTGTCCGCAAACCATTTTATAAAGAAACTATATTTGAGATGATGGCTAAATATTTAGGAGTTCGTTATCTCTATCAGGAACAAGAGGTAATTTCTCAGCCTAACAATTTCATTAGAGAATCATTAAGTTTACCTGAATTATTAGCAACAATGCCCAAATCATGGATTGTAAATTTGCATGAAGCTGCCCTTGATGCAGATGGAGAATTAGTTTCTCGAATCCTAGATTCTGTTCCTGAATCTCATGCTTTACTGCGTCAGACTTGCCAAGATTGGGTGAATAAGTTTCAATTTGAAAAGATTTTGGATTTAACTGAAGCATTAGTGTAGTTTGAATCTATATCAATCTCGCGTTAATCATTAGAGGATGTTTTAAAAGTTTTTAATGTATAAATAAACCCCTCTCCAAACCTCTCTAAACCTCTCCTGTTAGGAGAGGGAAAAGGAATATATTTTATTACTGGAGAGGCTTTAAAGCCCCCATTCCCTTGTAGGGAAGGGGGGAAGGGGGGTTAGGTTTCTGGATATTATTGGTTTGATCTAATACTTCTCAAACAACCTCTTAGACTTGTTGTGAAAATTAAATGTGTGTTTCCTAGAACCCTTGTAGGAATATCAAGATGTATTACACAATCATGCACCCATCGTTGATGCCGCCAACCTAGAGGAAGAAGAGGGGAAGGGTTGTGA
>NZ_JADEXH010000067.1:0-19856 GCF_015207205.1 Sphaerospermopsis sp. LEGE 08334
GTCATTAGTCATTAGTCATTAGTCATTAGTCATTAGTCATTAGTCATTAGTCATTAGTCATTAGTCATTAGTCATTAGTCATTAGTCATTAGTCATTAGTCATTAGTCATTAGTCATTAGTCATTAGTAAATTCTTAACTATTTACTGTCACCTGTCACCTGTCACCTGTCACCTCTTATTTCTGAAATTCTCTATTATGTTTAACCTATTTCAACCTCAAATAAAATACCAATGTATTTTACAAGCTAGTGAAGAAGATTGTGGAGCAGCTTGTTTAGCTTCCATTTGCAAATATTACGGACGTTTCTTAACCTTAAATAAAAGTCGAGAAGCAGTAGGAACAGGACAACTAGGCACTACTTTATTAGGTTTAAAACGTGGTTCTGATCATCTAGGATTCAATGCGAGAGCCGTTAAAGCCTCACCAGAAATTGTAGATAGAATCAACGAAATTCAACTACCAGCAATTATTCATTGGCGTGGTTATCACTGGGTTATTTTATATGGCAAAAAGGGTAAAAAATATGTAATTGCTGATCCGGCTGTAGGTATTCGCTATATTAAACGCGAAGAATTATTAGCAGCTTGGAATGGAGTAATGCTCTTATTAGAGCCAGATCCAGAGCGTTTTTCTCAACAACCCCAAGAGAAACCCCATGGTGGTTTGTTACGCTTTTTTATGCGGATTTTGCCCTATCGGGGATTGCTAACTCAAGTTTTGATAATCAATATTATCCTGGGTATCTTATCTCTTGGAAGCCCTATTTTAATCCAATTATTAACTGATGATGTTTTAGTTAGGGGAGATATTCAGCTACTCACAGTAGTAGTATCTGCTGTTGTTGTCATGACCATATTTAGTAGTAGTTTGCAAGTCATACAATCTACTATGATTGCCCATTTTGGTCAACGATTACAATTAGGATTAGTCTTGGATTTTGGCAGGAGAATACTGCAATTACCTTTGAGTTATTACGAATCTCGTCGTAGTGGTGAAATTACCAGCCGTTTGGGTGACATTAATGAAATCAATCAGTTAATTTCTCAAGTTGTAGTGCTGTTACCTAGTCAGCTTTTTATTGCTATTATTTCTTTTTGTGTAATGCTTTTTTATAGCTGGCAATTAACAATAGCAGTGATTATTTTTGGGGCTTTAATGACTCTAGCAACTCTGCCCTTCTTACCCATATTGCAACAAAAAACCCGCAGTTTATTAGTTTTAGGTGCAGAAAATCAAGGGGTATTAGTAGAGACTTTTAAAGGCGCACAAGTAATCAAAACAACTAATGCTGCTCCTCAATTTTGGGAGGAATTTCAAAGCCGTTTTGGTCGTTTAGCTAATCTTACTTTCAGTACAATTCAAATCGGAATTATTAACGGTACGGTTGCTAAACTTCTTTCTACCCTTGGTGGTGTAATTTTATTGGGTTTAGGCAGTATGTTAGTAATTAACAACCAATTAACTATTGGTCAAATGTTGGCTTTCAATGCTTTACAAGTGAATGTTTTAGCCTTAATTGGTATTGTGGTCGGATTAGTAGATGAATATTTCCGTTCTCAAACTGCAATTTCTCGTTTATTAGAAGTTATTGATGCCACACCAGAAGTTGTTGGCGGTAGTCAAAAACCAATTGTCCAAATCTCTGGTGATGCGGATATTCATTTTTCCCATCTGACATTTCACCATGCAGGAAGAGTTGATTTATTAGAGAATTTTTCCCTTAAACTTACTGGTGGAAAAGTGATTGCTTTAATTGGTAAATCAGGTTGTGGTAAAAGTACCTTAGCAAAACTAATTGCAGGTTTATATGAGCCAACTTCAGGTAATATCCGCATCGGGGTTTTTAATATTCATGATCTTTCCCTTGATTGTTTGCGACAGCAAGTAGTTTATGTACCCCAAGAACCGCATTTTTGGAGTCGTTCAATTTTAGAGAATTTTCGTTTAGGAATGCCTTCAATTCCTTTTGATCAAATTGTTCAAGCTTGTGAAATTGCTGATGCTGATGGTTTTATTAGTCAATTACCTAATAAGTATCAAACTGTGTTAGGAGAATTTGGGGCAAATCTTTCCGGTGGACAAAGACAAAGATTAGCGATCGCACGGGGAATACTCACAAATCCACCGATTTTAATTTTAGATGAAGCTACCGCAGGATTAGATCCAGTTAGTGAAAGTCACGTTCTAGATCGATTATTGGAATCTCGCAAAGGAAAAACTACAATTTTGATTACCCATCGTCCTAGTGTGGTAAATCGAGCAGATTGGATAGTCTTCATGGATAAAGGTCAAGTGCAAATCCAAGGTAGTCTTGAAAATTTTATTTCTCAGCCAGGAGAACATTTACAATTTCTCACAATCTAAAAATATTCTTCATCCGCTCATTATAAGATTATGATGGAAAATTTTAAACCAGATTATCAGGATTTACTCGTTGATTTATCTGAGACAGAACAAGAGAGTTTAATTTCTGGTAAAAATTTTGATGTGATCGGTAAAACTGATTTTTTCTTACAAACTACTAACATTGACAGTAGCGCAGATAATGAGTTAAATCTAGGAGAAAATGAATCTAGTTCACAAAACAGTAAATATAGGTTGTCACAAATTACCCTAGGTGTATCTTTTAACTTTGGACTAACAAACATTCGCTCAGTTGGTAATAGATGGAGTAGCTTACTCCCTGATATTATCAAGAATTTTTTTTCCTAAATTATAAGAAATTAATTTTCACTTTTCTCATGGAGAGTAATTTATTCTCATCATTTGTCTGTTTAAATTTCAATCAACCCTAAAAAAGCATGATGATTATTTACTTCACCGTAAAAAACATGAGCTAAAAGAAATAAATATTTATTCTGAAATTATAACCAAAGAATAATTTAAAACTGGAAAAAATTATTAATAATAAAAAGATAGGTTGTTACATACCTATACAAGTAAGTGAGGTAAATAATTATGTCTGCTCAAACCAAGAAATCAAATTTGCTCGTTGAATTAAACATAGAAGAACAAGAACTTCTCTCTGGAGGACAGCAACAACAACCATACCGTCAATACGGTCGTGGAATGGATGATGATCGCTATGGTCGTGGTGACGACTATGGTCGCGGCTATTACCCACAACGTTACCCCACCTACATCTGTCGTCCTTATTACGGCCAAGGGTACAGTTCCTAAATTAGTACCTTCTACAGACCGATAGTTTTGTAACTTAGACTTTTCCTGTAGTTCAGGGAGGAGAAAAATCATATCTTAATTGAGAGAATATTGAGAGAATTTCAACAATCTCTTTTTCTTCTCCCTTACTTACAGCAGATTTCGTTTTTATGAGGTACAAATCATAATCATGAAACTCTTGTGGGGTGGGCATCTTACCAGCCCAAAGTGTACCTCATGACACCGGAAAATGCTGTAATACTCCCTTCCCGGTGTAAGATTACCTATCTTTCTTCTGTTCTTCCTTCGTGTTCTTCGCGTCTATGCCTTCGGCACGCTTCGCGAACGTGGTTTATTCAATCGGTATTCTTGGGGTGGGAAAGGAGTAAGAAAATCTTAGTTACAAAATCAAACTCCTGAGTTTTGTAATTCCACAAATATCAAATTTTTTAAATGCAGGGTGTTACCTAAAACTGACAACCCGAAAAATGTAAGTGAGGCAATTAATCATGTCAAATCAAATCAATAAATTGGAATTAGTGGAATTATCCGCAGAACAACAGCAGTTTCTCTCTGGAGGAAGATGCCACTATTCTCCTTGTTATAAACCCAAAAACTGTTGCGGAGAATACAAAGATTACAAACGATATACACCCTCTCCTTGCCCTGATAACTACCCTGGTTTCAATTATTCTGATGGCTATCAGAACTGGGATTAATCAGGTTAATTCCAGATAGAAATTCTCAATCAATAGCAATCAACAAAATTCCCAACTTTGTCGAGAAGTTGGGAGTATGATAATGTGCAAAATGTGCAATCATTCTTAAACATGATTTATGCATCCTGTCAAAAATATATAAATCAAATTTGACCGCTATCGGAGTCCTATATGAATTTAGGATAAGTCAAAAGACAGAAATAATAACTATTAACTTATAACCACAGAATAATTACATTTATCAATACTAATTTTATAAAAAAACTAGGTTCATCAAATTTATAAACCAATTGAGTCAATTAATTGAGGCTAACAATCATGTCAAATCAAAACATCAAATCCGATTTAGTTCAGGATATATCCAGCAATGAACAGGAACTTCTATCTGGTGGTCACTGGGGTGGCTGGGGAGGTGGACCCGGTTGGGGTGGACCCGGTTGGGGTGGACCAGGCTGGGGTCGTCCCTGGCATAAAGGACATCACCATCATCGTCGATGGTGGTAGTGATCTGGAAAAATCCAAAAATTAAGTTTTGCCAATCCACTCCTGTAAAATTGGATTTACCACTTCAGGAGCTTCATCTTGGGGGCAATGTCCCACTCCTTCTAAGGGAATAAATTTTTGCACTTGGGGAAAATTGGCTAACTCTCTACCCAAATCTATTGGTTCCCAAGGGTCAGCCGTTCCCCATAAAATAATCGCTGGACAAGGTAGTACAGGTAAAAGGTCTTCTGGTAATGGTCCACTAGAATAAGATGTAAAGGCCAAAAATACTGCTGCTGCACCTGGATCACTTGCTGGTTTCATTAAAATTTCTATTAATTCATCTGTAACTGTTTCTGCATTACTATAGGCTTGTAAAAGAATCTTTTTGACAGTTTTTGGTTTAGCTAGTTGACTAAAAAAGAAGTTACCAACTGTTTGATTCGATAAAATTCTTTGTAAAATTGGCGCACCAACTCGTTTAGTCCAAGGTAAAGTTAGCCGTTTGCGATCGTGTAACAACCTGAGAGAACAATTCAGCAAAGCAGTTCCTAAAGCTATATCTGGGTTACTTACCGCAGCTTGCATTGCCACAATACAACCAATAGAATTTCCTACTAAAAATGCAGGTTCTCCCACTACTTCCCGACAAAAATCTGCTACTTGCTGTCCCCAGGTTTCCAATGTATAGGTTATTTTCTCTCCTGGTTGCGGTTTAGCGGAAGCGCCAAAACCAATTAAATCAATGGCATAAACCCGACAACTTTCTGCTAAAACTGGTATATTTTTGCGCCAATGTCCGCAAGATGCTCCAAAGCCATGCACCAAAATCACAGCAGGTCCATTAGTGCCTTGGGTTTGATAACAGATAGGGAAGCCTTGCCAAAGCCAGGTTTTGAAGGAGGTAAATACATTTGTAGAAGTTGTCATGGGCAGTTTATCGTTCATAATTCATAATTAATACTCAGGATAGCAGTCTTCTCAACTCCTCATATCCTGACTAGGTAGTGAGCTTGTCCTAAGTTGACAATTTCATAGACAAAACTATACTTATATTGGCAAAAATCAATATATTTTCCGGAAAAAATCAACTACTTGATATATAATACGGTGATATCAAGTATTGAATTGAGACTATTGCCGACGCGAAAACCAAGCAATGATGGTGGTAGTCTTTTTCAGAAACTTAATTGGAACACAATCGCGTTGGGCTACACCGTGAAAGTCTACAGAGGGATAACCGCTCCCATGCTCCCGTTGAAGTAGAAAGTAAAGTCTAGCTTTGTCTAGGTTTTATAGGGCAGGTTAATTAACAGCTTTCCATGACAATGGTTGTTGCATTAAAAAACTATACATGGTTAAGTTTAGATATAATAATGACTCATTGTTTGTTTTCCTAAGTGGAGAAACTAATGGGTCGCGCCAAAAAGGTTGTCTTAGCATATTCTGGTGGAGTAGATACTTCTGTTTGCATCCCCTACCTTAAAGAAGAATGGGGAGTTGAAGAGGTAATCACCCTAGCAGCAGATTTGGGTCAGGGAGATGAATTAGAACCAGTACGAGAAAAAGCTTTAAAATCTGGTGCAAGTGAATCTCTAGTAGCGGATGTCAAAGATAGCTTTGTCCAAGATTACGCATTTCCCGCAATTCAAGCCAATGCACTCTATGAAAATCGTTATCCTCTAGGAACTGCATTAGCTAGACCTTTGATAGCTAAGGTATTAGTAGAAACAGCCGAAAAATATGGTGCGGATGCGATCGCTCACGGTTGTACTGGTAAAGGTAATGATCAAGTACGTTTTGATGTTTCCTGTACAGCACTAAACCCCAACTTAAAAATTCTTGCACCTGCCAGAGAATGGGGAATGAGTCGGGAAGAAACTATTGCTTATGGTGAGCAGTTTGGTATTCCTGCACCCGTAAAAAAATCCTCTCCCTTCAGTATTGACAAAAATTTACTTGGTCGCAGTATCGAAGCTGGTACTTTGGAAGATCCAGCTAACGAACCCCCAGAAGAAATTTATGAAATGACTAAAGCCATAGCTGATACTCCCAATGAACCGGAATATCTGGAAATTGGCTTTACCAAAGGCATTCCCACCACCATCAACGGTACATCAAAAGCACCAGTACAATTAATTCAAGAACTCAATACCATCGTCGGCAATCACGGTATTGGGCGCATTGACATGATTGAAAACCGCCTAGTAGGCATTAAATCACGGGAAATTTACGAATCACCTGCAATGGTGGTGTTAATTAATGCCCATCGTGATTTAGAAAGCCTAACTTTAACAGCAGATGTCACTCAATACAAACGGGGTATTGAAGAAACATATACAAAGCTAGTATACAACGGACTTTGGTACAGTCCACTTAAAGCCGCAGTTGATGCTTTTATTCAACAAACACAGGAAAGAGTTTCTGGTGTTGTGCGGTTAAAACTGTTTAAAGGTAACGCCACCATAGTAGGACGTTGGAGTGATAACACCCTTTATACTCCCGACTTAGCCACCTACGGAGCAGAAGATCAATTTGATCACAAAGCCGCAGAAGGCTTTATCTACGTCTGGGGACTACCTACCCGCATTTGGGCGCAAGGTAATAAGTAATTAGGTGACTGGGGACTGGGGACTGGTGACTGAAATTTTAGATTTTAGATTTTAGATTTTAGATTGAAATTAACCAATCCAAAATCCAAAATCCAAAATCCAAAATTGAATCTCCTATTCCCCCAAATGCTTAACTTGGCGAGATTCCCACCAAATAGGCACAACAATTACAGCAACTAGAATAAGTAAAGCCAAAATTGCAAATTGACTTACCCAAGCTACTAATTGTTCTAGGGAAACAATTCTGCCGGCAAAGAAAGCTAAAGTCACCATGACACCAGCCCAGGCAGAAGCTCCTGCTAAGTTATATACCAGGAATTTACCAAAAGACATTTCGGCAATACCCGCAAGTGGAGCCGCAAAAATTCTCAATAATGCGAAAAAACGACCAAAAAATACAGCTTTAGCAGCATTTTCACTAAATTGATCTTTAATACTCAGCAGTCGGGTTTCAGATATGCGGAATATCTTTCCCACTTGTAACAGGAACGGCCAACCACCAACCCTACCAATCCAATAGCCGAAAGTACCACCTATTACAGCACCTGTAACAGCATCACCCAGAACCAGCCAGTAATTAAGCTCATCACTACCAGCTAGGAAACCGCCCACTAAAGTCACGGTTTCACCAGGAAGAGGAATGCCCAAATTCTCTAGCAAAATTCCCAAAAAAATAGCCCAATAACCGTAAGATTGAGCAAATTCTTGGATGTTTTCTAGTGAAAATAGCTCAAAAGACATCCAGCACCGCCGACTTTACAAATTTTTACTTTTACTATATTTTGGCTTGTCTGGAGTTAGGCTGTCAAATAATTGGTAATTCATTATTGACGGTCATAATCACAAAAACCTGATCATTGCTCTTGTAATCAAAATTGTCTTCTTCCGTATTTCCTGCACGTAAATATATGATAACTATAGAAATAGACATGATATTATGTACATTTCTGAAATGTAATTATTAAAAAGTTATAAAAATACACACAAATTATAAGAAAATAATAACAGTTAAATTGGCTACCGAAATCCACAGTCATTTATGACTATATTGGGAATATCTATCAAATTTTATACTCTCGTTTGTCATGATTCCTGTAGCAGTTCCATAGATATCGACTATAATTGCATTAAGTCCTGTCTGACTAAGAAAAAACAGTATTTACACTGTTGACACTCAATCTTGATTGATATAATTTCCATTTTCTGAACATTTCAACTGCCCTGTTCAACTACCCAGTTAAATTCATGACTCTTACACAAGAACGCCAAGTGATTTTGTTCAAACCTCAAGGAAGCATAGACTTACAGGTTGGTACAGCCTTGAGTGAAAAGATGGCTGGAGTAAAACCTCAACCTGATCAACTCTGGGTTATCGATCTCGCAGAAGTTGAATTCATGGATAGCTCTGGTTTAGTTCCCCTAGTTCAAGCACTGAAAGCTGTACGCGAAAGCGGTTGTCGCTTAGTTCTTTGCAACGTGCAAGCTCCTGTAAGATTAGTATTGGAACTTACTCACCTAGATTCAGTGTTTGAGATAGTTAATGATTGCGAAGATATATTTTCTCATCTCAATAAGCAAAGTCTAGTGACAGTAGGCTAAATTCTCGGCTTTTCTTAGGAAAAATAGCCAATTTAAGAATATTTTTTCGCTTGTCATATTGACAGCACATTACTGGATATAATCACCCTTTAAATTCTCGCTCTAGCAAGCTGAATCTCTATTGCACCTGCAAAATATTACTAGGTTGACTAGAGGTTTGGCCGCTAGGCGATACAAATTGATAAAACCTGAGAAAAAGTCCGAATAGCAATTAATTTTAGCAATAAACTACTTGCTTTAAAAAAATAATTAATCAGACAATTACAGCAGGAGTCAGGAGTCAGGAGTAAAACTAGCTTAGTGTATAGGTTTCAATTTAGATTCTGTACCTAATGTATCTGCAATCTGCTGTAATCTGAATATAAACTTCTAAATTACCATATCCGTCTAAACATTTTGCGGAGTAGATATATTTTCCTGTCCAGATATAGGACTAGAAAAGTTTGGCAAATCTATACCACTATGACTTGAGTGGCGAGTTTTGAGTGCTAACCGATAACTTACACTTTGTAGTTCAGCTTGTAGTTGACGATTTTCTCTTTGTAACATTGCCACTTTCTCCCTGACTGGAGTCATTCTTTCCTCAAACTTACGACGGTAAATTTGTGGTAATTCTTGTACTACTTGCTCTAACATCCGACTGCGATCAGTCAATTCTTGAACTGACTGTCGTAATTGGTAAATTTCCGAGTCACGAGAGGCAATTTGCTCTTGGTAAAACGTTACTTGCTCTTCCACAGCTTGGAGTTGTTCCTTTAAAGCATCTAACTGACTCAAATCATACTCAGGTTCAGCCTTTTGCGGAATAAAGCTAGTATTACCCTTAACCAGCCGGAACAGTTCTTGAGATAGCTGTTGCACTAATTGGTCTCTTAGTTGCAACTCTTGATGCAACTGCGATACTTCAGTAGAAAGTGCTTGGATTTCGGGTGTGTTAGATTGGCTCACAGCGATTTATCTCTTAGGAATAACTGCGACAATATTAACTTTATTAACTTTGGTAAGTAAGTGCTAGGGACAAAAATAAAATATTTTAAAACTATTTATTATGATGTCCTTTCCTATACTGTATATGTATGAAAAAAACACTTACGTCATGATTTTATTCAAAACATATCGCAATTAGGAGAAATTGACAACTGTTAGAATCGTAAACTTATCTAAATGGGAGGAATCCCCGAAGAATTCCTCACTCAGAACTTTTTAAGCAGCTACAGCTTCTTTATCTGACTTGTCTTCTTTTATTTCCTGCTTGATTGTTAAGTAGCGAATTACCTCTTCGCTCAATCTCATAGCACGTTCAAAAGGAGCGATCGCACCTGCTGGGGCTGTGTAGTTAAATTGGATGTAGATGCCGTCACGGTGTCTGTTGATTTCATAAGCCAGACGACGCTTCCCACGATTTTGAATTTCAATATTCTGTGCGCCTTGTTCAGTCAACAAGTTCTGGTATTTAGTAACCGCTTGTTCTACCTGCTCATCTCCCAAATCAGGGCGGAGAATGTACATTGTCTCGTAAACTGTGGTCATATATTTTTAGTCACCTTATGGACAAAAAAGGCTGCTGATATAGATTTATACAAGTAAAACAGATGAGTTACTGGTCAAAATCAACATCGGAAGCAACAAGGAATTATAATCTTACCAGTTTTCGATGAAAATCATCAGCCTCATCCGCCGAAATTTGCATCTCTAAGGATATTAATCAAAGTTATGGCGCAACGCTATGTGCGAGTTAAGAGTCAAGAAGGAAAAATTTACTATGGTTTGCTGCAATTATCCCTAAACGTGGAAGTTTTGGACGCTCCACCTTGGTTAGAAGGGCAACCCACTGATTTAATTTTAGAACCGGACAAATACAGACTCCTAGCTCCCTGTTCACCCTCGAAAATTGTGGCTGTAGGAAAGAACTATGCTGACCATGCAGCAGAAATGGGAACTTCCGTACCCGATGAACCGCTGATTTTCCTCAAACCACCCACCACAGTTATCGCCTCAGAAATGGAAATCAAATATCCTCCACAGTCACAACGGGTAGACTATGAAGGAGAATTAGCGTTAGTGATAGGCGATCGCACCAGTGACTGTACACCAGAGGCAGCCCAAAGCAAAATTTGGGGCTATACCATTGCCAATGATGTTACAGCCAGAGATTTACAAAAAAAAGATGCCCAATGGACAAGAGGCAAAGGTTTTGATACATTTTGCCCTTTAGGTCCTTGGATTGTGCGAGAATTGAACCCAGGAGCGAGATTACAAACCTTTTTGAATGATGATCCCCATCCTGCCCAATCTGCTGGTATTGATCAGATGGTGTTTTCCCCAGATTTTTTAGTGTCTTATATCAGTCAAGTGATGACACTATTACCTGGGGATGTAGTGCTAACAGGTACACCCTTTGGCGTGGGACCATTAAATATAGGCGATCGCGTCCGTGTAGAAATTGAAGGTATTGGCCGCCTGGAAAACATAGTTATCCGACGATAATTATTGTTTGAGATTTTGGGAACAGCTGATCCTCAAAACTGTTAATCCAAAATCCAAAATCTAAAATCCAAAATCTAAAATTGGTATTTAACCTAACGCACCTGCATATAAACAGCATCAGAAATGGCTGGTATTTCTGCATAACGGCCATTTAAAGACTGGAATACAGAATAAACAACAGAGGCCACAATTCCTAAAAAGATAGTATTGGCTAAAGTTTCAATTGCAAAGCCAGCACCAGGGATAGGAGTTAAAATTCGCAGCAGTATGGAAACCAAAAATATCACAATATCTAAGAGAATTGCCTGCATGGCGTTGTACCGAATAAAATGGTTGATTTTCTCATTTCTCACCACAAAGATGAACAGTCCAAAAAACACAACTATTTGTCCTATCGGACCCAAGGCATTATAAACTGCTTGAACTGGTAGAACAGGCAACAACAGCACTCCTAAGAATGGAAACTGTCTCAACAAAAAGCTACCAAAGATTAAACTGTCAATTAAAGGCAGTAAATAAGGCAAACAAGCAAAAATTCGGTCAGGAACAGTTGTAGAGCCGCGCCAATTCATGGTAAATTCTCCTATGGCTAAATTTTTATAGCTATTTGTCCATAGGATAACGCAGTTGCTTGATATTGCTGATAAATTAGATTATTTTATATTGGCGAGTCGGAAACCCATCATACACTCAAACTGTTCTGCTTGCTGTTCTGTAAATTTGCGAACAGCTTGACCACAACGCAGCTTACCCTCATGCCAACGGGGTTTACCGCTATTGTTAGCAAGCCAACAAGATTGGCAAACTTGCTCAGGGGCAAAGATTTGATCATCCGTTACAATAACTAACATCGCAACACCTCCATCGCTCCTTTTGGCATCAAGGCAGGAACTCACAAAATAGCAAATAAATAAAATAGTAAATGTTTGCTAACTGCATATAGTTTTATTGTATATTATGTATTTTGGATCTTAATTTTTCTTAGTCAAAATTAATACGAATATTTTTCTAGTTAATTATAGGCAGAATTCCACAGATGAAATTTACAACCCCTTGGTTGATACATGAAAATATTGACCCTGAAACGAGACGCAAGCCCCAGGCTTTTAGACATGGGGATAAGTCGATAGCGACTTTAGTCGCATTAAAGCGATTGATTGGCTTTAGCCACATTCAAAATTGTATAGAATAATTCATCCAATCTGTATTAAAACTTCATGTTATTATGCAGGAAAATATCGAAAATCAGAAAAATGTCTAATTATGGATGCCAACAACACTTAATCAATCCTGATGAAAATTTAGCTGCTATTCTGGAATTTTTGTGTGGAGAATCAGCTAAACTTGCTAATTGCGGAACTTATTACGCAAGACAATTGTATTTTAAAACTGGCAGGATACCTGGAAAATACGATTTGCATAAATTATTTAAAAGCAACGTCCATTTTCAAGCAATGTATTCACACGTTGCTCAACAATGTTTAACTACAGTTGCAGAATCTTTTAATTCATTCATCGGATTACTTAAAGGAATTAAAGAAGGAACAGTTGAGCAACGCCCGAAGCTCCCTGGGTATCGGAAAGGTGGACTAGCTTTAGTTACTTATCCAAAAGCAGATGTAAAACTCAAAGAAGGGCTTTTAAGGTTTACTCTTGGCATTAAAGTAAAAACGTGGTTTGGATTAGATGCTTTTTACTTGCCAATGCCGTCAAATATCGAGTTTAAAAGCATTAAAGAATTGAGGATTTTACCGAGAAACAAGTGTTTTTACATCGAATATGTGTACAAGCAGCCTGATGTTGCGGTTGCTCTAGATAAGTCTAGAGCATTAGGGATAGACCACGGCATAAATAATTGGTTAACTTGCATTTCTAATATTGGAACAAGTTTTATTATTGATGGAAAGCATTTAAAATCAATGAATCAATGGTACAACAAACGGATTGCTACCATTAAAGAAAATAAAACTCAAGGATTCTGGAATGAGAAATTAGCCCACATCACTGAAAAACGCAATCGTCAAGCCAGGGATGCCGTTAATAAAGCTGCAAGATTGGTAATTAATCATTGCTTAACTAACAACATTGGCACAATTGTATTTGGGTGGAATAAAAAACAAAAAGATAACACTGATATGGGAAAACTTAATAATCAAAAGTTTGTTCAAATTCCATCAGCTAAATTAAAAAACCGTATTCAGCAATTATGCAACCAATATAAAATTCAATTTGTAGAAACAGAGGAATCATATACTTCAAAAGCTTCATTTTTAGATGGTGATGTGCTACCTACATTTCGTGCAAAACCGGAAGGGTGGCAATCATCAGGAAAGCGTGTGAATCGTGGATTGTTCAGAACAGCAAAAAATATTTTATTAAATGCCGATGCTAACGGAGCAGCTAATATTTTAGTTAAAGTAGCGATAAAACTAGGTCTAGACCTCAGTGGAATCAGTAGGGTGTCTTTGATAGCACCGTTGAAGGTTCGTTTGTGGACTATTCAAGAATCCCCCGGCTTTTAGCCGTGGGGAGTATCAATTCCTTTAGCTTAAATAATGAAGTCAAAATTCAAAGGCAATTAAAATAACAGTTATAACGCTGTTATTACCGTGCTGTACTGCCAACCAAATCTCACGTTTTACCAATTTATCAAAGGATAATTCCCGTGAACAAGACAAACTCAGACATTCTTAAATCATCAGATCCTGCTGTTAACGACTTAATCAACCAAGAACTACAACGGCAACGGGATCACCTAGAATTGATAGCTAGTGAAAACTTTACCTCTGCTGCTGTACTAGCCGCCCAAGGTTCAGTATTAACCAATAAATACGCCGAAGGCTTACCAGGTAAACGCTACTATGGTGGTTGTGAATTTGTTGACAAAATTGAACAAATAGCCATTGACAGAGCTAAACAATTATTTGGTGCTGCTCATGCTAACGTGCAACCCCATTCTGGCGCACAAGCTAACTTTGCTGTCTTCCTCACCCTACTAGAACCTGGTGACACCATTATGGGCATGGACTTGTCCCATGGTGGACACCTCACCCACGGTTCACCCGTGAACGTTTCCGGCAAATGGTTTCAAGTGCGTCACTATGGAGTTAGCAAAGAAACAGAACAGCTTGATTATGATCAAATTCGTGATTTAGCAATTAAAGAACGTCCAAAACTGTTAATTTGCGGTTATTCAGCCTATCCCCGGATCATAGACTTTGAAAAATTCCGTAGTATAGCTGATGAAGTGGGAGCTTACTTATTAGCTGATATTGCTCACATTGCTGGGTTAGTAGCTACAGGACATCATCCTAACCCTCTTCCCTATTGTGATGTAGTGACAACCACCACCCATAAAACCTTGCGAGGTCCCAGAGGAGGCTTGATTTTAACCCGTGATGAAGAACTCGGTAAAAAGTTTGATAAATCAGTATTTCCTGGTACTCAAGGCGGACCATTAGAACACGTAATAGCAGGTAAAGCTGTAGCATTTGGGGAAGCATTGAAACCTGAATTTACAACTTATTCTGGTCACGTGATTGAAAATGCTCGTGCTTTAGCCTCCCAACTGCAAAATCGAGGTTTAAAATTAGTATCTAATGGCACAGATAATCATTTAATGCTAGTAGATTTACGTTCTGTGGGTATGACAGGTAAAAAAGCAGATAGATTAGTGAGTGAGGTAAATATCACCGCTAACAAAAATACAGTGCCTTTTGATCCAGAATCACCATTTGTTACCAGTGGATTGAGATTAGGTTCACCAGCCATGACCACAAGGGGTTTAGGAGTGGCAGAATTTACAGAAATTGGGAATATTATTAGCGATCGCCTACTTTCCCCAGATTCTAAAACAGTAGCAGAAGATTGCCGTCGTCGAGTCGCCGCCTTGTGCGATCGCTTTCCCCTGTATCCTCACCTAGAAATTCCCGTACCTGTCCTAGCTTAAAAAGCATTCATGCACCAACCAGAAGCAGCCCTAATAGCAACTGCTTTAGCTGGTGCAGTCTTGGGATTTCTATGCTACAACGTCAATCCCGCTCCAATCTTTAGGGTGATAGAGGATCTTAATTGTATCGGCTAGATATCCCAAATGCTTCGACCTGCCCCCATAAATAGGTTCCATAATTTCTTTTCTGGAGATGTCTACTGTAAATTCAATACTTTTCGGTCAACTAATAACATATAAATCATGTAGGGTGGGTTGAGGAACGAAACCCAACTTTTACAAGCGTTTCTTGGGTTTCAGATTTTTCCCAATCACCAATCACCAATCACCAATCACCAGTCCCATGAGTGCAGAAATTATTTGTGTTGGTACTGAATTATTGCTAGGAGATATTCTCAACAGCAACGCTCAATTTATCGCCCAGCAGTTAGCACAGTTAGGCATTCCTCACTACTATCAAACTGTAGTTGGGGATAATCCCGAAAGACTCAAACAAGTGATTGAAATTGCCACTTCCAGAGTGCAAATTCTGATTTTCACAGGTGGTTTAGGACCCACACCAGATGATTTAACCTGTGAAACCATTGCGGACTTTTTCGGTGTTCCCTTAGTAGAAAGTGCCGAAATCCTAGAAGATATAACTCAGAAATTTGCCCAAAGGGGACGGGTAATGTCTCCTAGCAACCGCAAACAAGCTTT
Source organism: Sphaerospermopsis sp. LEGE 08334 (assembly GCF_015207205.1). Lineage (NCBI taxonomy): Bacteria > Bacillati > Cyanobacteriota > Cyanophyceae > Nostocales > Aphanizomenonaceae > Sphaerospermopsis > Sphaerospermopsis sp. LEGE 08334. The sequence goes on from NZ_JADEXH010000067.1 coordinate 15,710, forward strand.
AATTCCCCAAGGTGCGAAAATTTTACCAAATCCCACAGGAACAGCACCGGGTATTATTTGGCAACCCCGTCCAGGATTAACAGTTTTGACTTTCCCTGGTGTTCCTAGTGAAATGCACCGAATGTGGACTGAAACAGCAGTACATTTTCTGAAAAGTCAGGGTTGGGGGCAGGAAATTATTTATAGCCGCAGTTTGAAATTTTGGGGTATTGGTGAATCAGCCTTAGCAGAAAAAGTATCTGCTTATTTGAATTTACCTAACCCAACAGTCGCACCTTACGCTGGCAAGGGAGAAGTTAGGCTGCGAATTTCTGCCAAAGCCCCTGATGAAAAAGCAGCAGAGGAATTAATTGCACCTGTGGAAAAGCAACTCAAGGAAATTGCTGGCTTAGATTATTACGGTGCGGATAATGATACCTTGGCTTCTGTTGTTGGTGAGTTGTTGCGATCTTCAGGACAAACTTTATCAGTAGCAGAATCTTGTACTGGTGGGGGATTGGGACAAATACTAACAGAAATTCCTGGCAGTTCTGATTACTTTTGGGGTGGGGTAATTTCCTACGATAACACCGTGAAAGTTAGATTGTTGGGGGTTAACCCTGAAGATTTAGATCAGTTTGGGGCTGTGAGTGCTACTGTAGCCGAACAAATGGCTGTTGGCGTGAGAAATCTTCTCCAAACTACTTGGGGATTAAGTATTACTGGAATTGCAGGACCCAGCGGAGGTACTGCTACAAAACCTGTGGGTTTGGTGTATATTGGTATGGCTGGTCCTGGAAATGAGGTGACAAGTTATGAGTGTAAATTTGGAAATATGAAAAATCGCTCTTTCATTCGCCATCTCAGTGCTTGCACAGCATTAGACAATTTACGTCGTTCAGTTATAGTGAGGAAATCAGTATAAGAGGAGATCGAAGAATCGGTATAACAGATAGCCCAAACTCTTGCCTCTTGCCTGTCTTCACCACAAGACTTTTTCAGCAACCCCTCATGATCTAGACTACATCCCTATGACCAAAATTATGGTATATATAATCAATACTCTATGCAATTTGAACAAAATCCTTGTTCAATTTATGTTCTGCTTGCAAAAATTATTTATCATGACTTTTGCCCTATTTTACTGATATCAACCCTGGAAAATCCTAATATGGCGTTTCAGATCATGTAAAATGCTCGTTAATCTATTCCTAAGTAAAAAAAGTGATTTCACTGAGTTATTTTGTCCGGAACAATTTTAAATTGATTGGATGTTAAGAGGACAATGCTGTATAAGTTATATGACAGGTAAGAAAAAATTCCATGCCAATAACCTAACAGGCTTTAAAGATGTCAAGGACAATAACTGGTTTGCGAAAGAACATAATTTAGTGAATAAATTCACGGTTCTCTATTCTGGTGATATGGGTCGGTGTCACGATATGGAGCTTGTCCTAAGTTGACCATTTTATAGACAATAATATACTTATGTTGACAAAAATGGACATAAGTTAGCTCAGAAAAATGCCAACTTGATATATAATCCTCAGATATCAAGTATTGAATCAGACTATTACCGACGCGAAAACCAAGCATTGATAGTGATATTCTGTTTCCAAATCTTAACCTGAGAAAGATCGCGTTGGGCTACAGCGTGCAAGTCTACGGAGGGATAACCGCTCCCATGCTCCCGTTGAAGTAGAAAGTAAAGTCTAGCTTTGTTTAGGTTTTATATAGCAGGTAAATGATTTAGGACTAACTAATTTTCTGTTTCTGTTTTATTAAGAAAAAAAGTGCTACCTTATTATCTGACAGCTTGCGATCTGTCTTTGGTGAGTGTTGAAGCAGGGATGAAAAGCCTGGTTGCACCTAGTAAACTACACCCAGCTTTAGCATCGGGCAGAACAATAGCCGTAATTTATCCAAAATATTCTTATTTGCGACAGATGATGGCTAATAGCAAGTGTGTGGGGTAACTGTTGAAAATAGTGATAGTATGACTCAAACTACATCTATTCGACTGCTGAATAGCGATCGCAAATTAGCAAAACTGATGGACAAAGCATCTCGAAAATATTTGCAATCAAATTTTACGCAGCCAATTATTGCAAACCAATATTTTTGTGTGCTACAACATTCTAGTTTGTCGTCCATAACCTAAACTGTTTCAATCAGCACAAATGTGATAAAATGTCCCACAGGATTACAAAACTTAGTTTTTAGAATTTAATAACTTAAATTTTCAATGAGGAGCAGGGCTTTGATGGTCTTATTGATCTCAGTCCCTCCGCCGCAACCTTCTGGTGATCTTTTTCGATCAAAATTGAGGAGGCCGAAGTGCAGAGAAGGTGTGACCGAAATCGGAATCGTTCCAAGCGTAGAGCTATATATTGTCCAGTACATAACTGCTACATGGATAGCATGAGTCAGAAATACAGTTTATTTGCGGAAAGACCTGGACAACTACAGGAGAGAGGCATCAGACGAAAAGAAGCTCTGATGTTAATCGCAGCCAAAACCGCAGTTCCTTTAGAGGGTGAGTGGTTAGAGGCTTTTTGGTGTGAAGATTGCCAAGAAACTAAATGGTATCACGTCCGTAAACGTGAATCTGTATATCATTTATCATTAGCACCAACAGAACTTTGGCAACAAGCAACAGGAGTCATTAATCCCCATCGTAATCCTTCTGTGAGTGAGTTCACATTCAAGCAGTCTCGTGTTGTCGGTGGTAACAACATCAAAGATTTTTGGATTAATAACAACTAATCAGGGTTTGCTGTTAATAGGTTAATATAAATATTATTAAAGCTGGTAAAGGTTTCATGAAGGTTTCATAAAGGTTTTAGATTAAAGAAAATATCGAGTCCCTCTTTGTCTGAAACTGACTATGATATGAGCCTGAAAAAAGTTCATGAAATAATTAATAATACTGAATCAATGTGGCTCTTGCGTCTGTTTTATGGAGGTGGAGGATTGAATAACTAAATGAAAACGGACAAGTTATTCTATCGAATTTTCCTGAATCAACCCTCATTAATAGCCGAATTAATACCGGGTATTCCTGATGATTGTGAATTTGAATATAACGCACCCGTCATCAAAGAAACAGAAACTCGTTTGGATGGATTATTAACTCCCATTAGTAATAATCTGAATATACCTTTAATCTTTCTCGAAGCACAAATGCAAAGAGATGGTAAATTTTATGGTCGTTATTTTAGCGGAATATTCAACTATCTTGATCAATACAAAACAGAACGAAATTGGCATGGATTACTAATTTTAAGAAACCAGCGTCTGGAATTAGGATCACAAATCCCCTATAAAAACTTGCTTAATACTCAAGTAGAAAGATTATACTTAGAAGACTTATTAGACCAAGAAAATTTAACCCCTAATTTAGCGTTATTAAGATTAATCGTCACACCTGAAGCCCAAGCAGCATCAGCCGCTAGACAAATTTTAGACAGTGCCACTTCGGAAACGGAATTTAGATTAAAATTAGATTTAGTAGAAGCAATATTAGTCAACAAATTCACTCAATTAACCATAGAGGAGATTCAAAAAATGCTTAATCTGAGAGAAGCTGATGTGACTCAAACTCGTTTTTATCAAGAAGTTTTGCAAATTGGCGAAAAACGTGGTGAAAAACGTGGTGAAAAACGTGGTGAAAAACTTGGTCTCCAAAAAGGAGAAGCTAATCTCGCTATTCGCTTGTTAAACCGCCGTTGTGGAAACATATCAGAAGATTTAGAATTTAAAGTGCGATCGCTCTCTATTCCTGAATTAGAATCTTTAGGAGAAGCTTTATTAGATTTTCAAAATATATCAGATTTAGAAAAATGGTTAGAAGATAATCAATAACTCAGAGGATGTTTGAGAAGTAAGAAAGCCCACATAACGGTATCCTCCCAGTAGAGAAAACACGTAAGTAGGACAGCTTTAAGAGAGCTATGAATCCATAAAAATGCGTTAGCTTGAAAGGAGGCAGGGAGCAGGGAGTAGGGAGCAGGGAGCAGGGAGCAAGGGGAAGTTAATAACCCAATCACCAATCACCAATCACCAATCACCAATCACCAATCACCAATCACCAATCACCAATCACCAATCACCAATCACCAATCACCAATCACCAATCACCAATCACCAATCACCAATCACCAATCAC